>NZ_KV813756.1:255389-296093 GCF_001813735.1 Staphylococcus sp. HMSC068C09 | reverse complement strand
ACGGTATTTCTTAAGAAATACCGTGTGTTTTTTTATCTTACTATTTTTTTCTCAAAACGATTTAAATCATTATCGTGTCCAATCATTATCATAATATCTCCAATTTCAATATTCATATTTGGATCTGGTGACACAATGATTTCTCGGCCTCTTTTTATTGCAATAATATTAATACCGAATTGTGCTCGAATATCTAAATCTCTGATTGTTTGACCAGTTAATTTTTCGCTTACTTTTAACTCCACTAATGAATGCTCATCTGCGAGTTCGAGATAGTCTAGTACACTTGCACTTGCTACATTATGTGCAATACGACGACCCATATCTCTTTCTGGATGTACCACAGTGTCTGCACCAATTTTATTCAAAATCTTTGCATGATAATCGTTTTGTGCTTTGGCCGTAACTTTTTTAACACCTAACTCTTTCAATATTAAAGTTGTTAATGTACTAGATTGAATATTCTCACCTATTGCCACAATGACATGATCAAAATTTCGTATACCTAAACTTTTCATTACCGCTTCATCTGTAGTGTCAGCTACAACAGCATGTGTCGCAATTTCACTATATTCATTTACTCGAGCTTCATCTCTATCAATAGCCATAACATCCATATCTAAAGCGTTTAACTCTCTTACAATACTTCCTCCAAAACGACCTAATCCTATTACTACATACTCTTTCTCCATGAATTCTGGAACTCCTATCTAAAAAATAAGAGCTAAAATGATAAGTTCATTTATATACTAGAAACTTCTTCAAAGTTCTATAAATATAAATCACTCTCATTTCAGCTCCTCTCTTAATTTAAATTACTTTTTACCTTCCACATATTGTTTATCAAAAACGAATAATCTCAATAACAATATTAACGATGGAAGTAATAAAAGTAAACCTAAAATAAAGACGATCGTTAATGCTAAGCCCATTGATGAGTTTACACCTGAATCTGAAATTTTAATATATGGATAAAGAATATAAGGTAACTTACTCATACCGTATCCGTAAAAAGCGAAAGCCATTTGTAAAATCACCATAATAAATGCTAAACCATGATACTTTTTAATCATATTTAAAATTCCTGCAATTAAGAAGAAAATAAAACTAATTGCAAACATCCACCAATAATGCGTAATTGCATTATAAAAGTGATTAGAGTTTTGTATTCTTAATGATAAGAATACAAATAATGAAATAATAATCATCGGTGGACCCCAAAACATAAACCATTGACGCATAAATTTATAAGCCACTTTATCTTTTGCTTTAGAAGCATAATATGTTAAAAACCCCGATGATATATATAACACACTTACAATTGCTAAAAATACAACTGACCATGCAAAAGGACTTAATAGTAATTGTACCCAATCCAAATCAAAATGATTGCCTTGTTCATTAATGTATCCGCCTTCTGAGATAGTCAATACAGTTGCGAGTGCTGCGGGTATTAAAAGCCCAGTAATACCATATAAAAATATCCAAGGCAGTTTATTATCTTGTCCATAATGTTCAAAAGCATAAAAACTACTTCTAATAGAAATAAGAATTAAAGCGATTGAACCAGGAACTAATAACACTGTCCCTAAATAAAGAGCTGAATCTGGGAAAAATCCGACAAAACCTACAAAGAAAAATACAAAAAATACATTTGTTACTTCCCATACAGGATTTAAATATCTTTCTATAAGATGATTAATCTTTTTTTCTTCTCCCGTTAATTTTGTATGCAAAGTTAAAAATCCAGCACCAAAATCAATAGACGCTACGATAATATAACAAAATAGGAAAGTCCATAATACTGTAATACCTATGCCAGTATAATCCATTATTCTTGACCTCCAATCACTTTATCAATATCCTCGCGAGCTGGTTTATTTCTAAACATTCTCAATAATACATAAGCAGATGTAAAGAGAAGTACAAAATAAAGTAAACCGAATAAAATTGTTACTAATGTAATTCCTCCTGCCTGTGTAGCAGCTTGGCTAACACGCATGTAACCTCTAACAATCCATGGTTGACGTCCCATTTCAGTTAAGAACCAACCAAACTCTATAGCAAGCATTGAAGCAGGTCCTGTTAAAAGTACTGCATAAAGCATTACTTTTTTAGTTATAATAGGACGTAGTTTTTTTATCAATAATGCTAATATAAAAATGCCTGATACGATAAAACAAAAGATTCCCATAGCTACCATTAAATCAAAGAAATAATGAACGATTAATGGAGGTAAATCATTTTTAGGAAATTCATTTAAACCTTTTACTTTAGTATTAATATTATTATCAGCTAAAAAGCTCAGTAATCCAGGTATTTTTATAGCTCCTGAAACTTCTTGAGTGTTTTCATTTAAGACACCAAAAAATACTAAATCTGCTTTGGAATGTGTATCAAAATGCCACTCATATGCAGCTAATTTTTCTGGTTGTACTTTATGAAGAAACTTAGCAGACAAATCTCCCGCTAACATTGATAATAATGTTTGAATAAATCCAAGAATCATAGTCATTTTTAACGCTTTTTTATGATATGGCGCATCTTCACTATATTTATTTTTCAATAATTTAAATGCAGCAATTGCTGCCAAAATAAACGCCATCGTCATACCAGCTGTTGCAACAACATGAAATGCTCTAACTAAAAATGAAGAATTGAACATTGCTTCAAATGGTTGAACATTCACCATTTTACCTTTTTTCATTTCAAAACCTGCTGGAGTATTCATAAATGAGTTCACTGAAGTAATAAAGAACGCTGAGAATGAACCACCAATAATAACAGGTAAACTAATTAAAAAATGTATCCATTGATTTTTAAAACGATTCCATGTATACAGATAAATACTTAAAAAGATTGCTTCAAAGAAGAAAGCAAATGTTTCCATGAAAAGAGGAAGCGCGATAACATGGCCACCCATTTTCATAAACGTAGGCCAAACAAGTGAAAGTTGTAATCCAATAATTGTTCCAGTTACAACCCCAACTGCAACTGTAATCGTATACCCTTTTGACCAACGTTTTGCTAATGCTATATATTTAGGATCTTTCTTTTTGATCCCTAAAAACTCTGCGATTGCAAACATTAATGGCATTCCTACTCCAATAGTAGCAAAAATAATATGAACGCCTAATGTCATCCCTGTCAAAAAACGACTAATTTCGACAGAATTCATATTTAACCACCTTTTCTATAATTTAAAATTTAAGCCTATAGATTTAAATTATATACCTAAACATTAGTAACTAAAATTTTTTTGTTTACTTTTTAATAGATAATTTAAATGGAATTCACATAAAATTCAAAATTTGCATTTTTTAATTACCTTATATATAGTAAGAAAAGTATAATTAAAAGGAGAATATGATTTATGTCTAAAATAATTATCTATACACAAGATGATTGTCCACCTTGTAATTTTATAAAAAATTATTTAACGGAACATCATATTAATTTTATTGAAAAAAATATTAAGTATCCTTCTTATCGTAATGAAATGTTAGAATATGATGCATTCTCTACACCATTTATCTTATTAAATGAAGAGCCTATGTATCATGTAGATTTAGAAAAAATCAACAGAATATTTGATATCCAACTGTAATACATAAAAAAGAACCTGAGACATCATAAGTTGTCTCAGGTATTTTTAATATTATTTAGAAATGTGATGAACAAGTTCTTTAACTTCATCTTGTGTTGCACAATTAATGGCACGATTTGCTAATTCCGCCATTTCGTTTTTACTTAAACCATTAATTTGTCTTCTAGCTTTAAGAATAGAGGTTGCACTCATAGAGAACTCATCTAATCCTAAACCTAATAATAATGGAATTGCTGTTTCATCGCCAGCCATTTCACCACACATACCAGTCCATTTACCTTCTTTATGAGAAGCTTCAATGACCTGTTTAACTAAACGTAAAATTGCTGGGTTATATGGTTGATATAAATATGAAACACGTTCAGACATACGGTCAGCTGCCATAGTATATTGAATTAAGTCATTAGTTCCTATACTAAAGAAATCTACTTCTTTAGCAAAGATATCAGCTAACGCAGCAGTAGAAGGAATCTCTACCATGATACCTACTTCGATATCATCAGCAACTTCTTGTCCTTCGCTAGTTAATTTATCTTTTTCTTCTAAAAGAATAGCTTTAGCATCTCTAAACTCTTTAATAGTGGCTACCATTGGGAACATAATATTTAATTTACCATAAGCAGATGCGCGTAATAACGCACGTAATTGTGTTCTGAAGATGTCTTGTTGATCTAAGCACAAACGAATTGCACGATAACCTAAGAATGGATTCATTTCTTTAGGTAAATTTAAATATGGTAATTCTTTATCTCCACCAATATCTAAAGTACGTACAACAACGCGTTTATCTTTCATAGTTTCTAACACTTTTTTATACGCTTCAAATTGTTCGTCTTCAGTTGGCATTTGATCTCTACCCATATATAAAAATTCTGTTCTATAAAGACCAATTCCTTCAGCGCCATTTTCCATAACACCATATAAATCATCAGGTGTACCAATATTAGCAGCTAATTCTGCATGTTCACCGTCAACAGTTACAGTTTCGGCATCACGAAGTTTTTGTAATTCTTTTTTATCTTCAAAGAAACGCTCACGTTTATTTTGATAAGCAATGAGTTCGTCTTCAGTTGGATCTATGATAACGTCACCAGTAATACCGTCAACAATAACCATATCTCCTTGTTTTACTTCATGAGTAATCGATTTAGTACCAACCACGGCTGCAATTTCTAATGAACGGCTCATAATTGCAGAATGACTTGTACGTCCACCAATATTTGTAACAAAACCTTGAACAAACTCTTTGTTTAATTGTGCAGTATCAGATGGTGTTAAATCGTTTCCTATAATAACTACACTTTCATCAATCATACTAGGATTTGGTAACTCCACGCCTAAAAGATGAGCAAGTACACGCTTAGAAACGTCACGAATATCTGCTGCACGTTCTCTCATATATTCATTATCCATAGATTCAAAAATAGTAATGAATTGAGTCGTAACTTCATTTAATGCTTCTGGAGCATTGACTTTCTCATTCGCAATTTTATCTTCAATTGGCTGAATTAATTCTGGGTCATCAAGTACAAGTAAATGTGCATCAAAAATAGCAGCTTTATCTGCACCTAATGATTTTTCAGCATTATTTCTAATTTTTGTTAATTCAATTTTGGAAGCTTCTAAAGCATTTCTGAACTTTTTAATTTCAGCATCAGTATCAGTAATTTTCTCATTTGTAAATGATAAATCAGGTTCTACTAGTAAATATGCTTTGGCAATTGCAACTCCATCAGAAGCTGCAATACCTTTAATTAATTTAGACATAATTACTCTGTTAAACCTTCTTTTGATAAAACTTCACTGATAGCTTGAATTGCATCTTGTTCATCGCTTCCATCAGCATAGATAGTAATTTCAGCATCTTTACCTACACCTAAACTCATAACGCCCATAATTGATTTTAAATTTACTTTTTTACCGTTATATTCTAATTGAATATCTGAATCAAATTTAGATGCTGTTTGCACTAACATTGTAGCTGGACGTGCATGAATTCCAGTTTCGTCAACAATTACATATGATTTTTGTTCCATAATCTATTTCTCCTCCATAAGTTAGAAAATTAATTTTCTTATTATCTAACATAAAAATTCATACCCTAACACTACCAAAATATATAACTAAATTCAATTCTTATATAATTGAATTATTATCGAAAAATACACTTATATTAATAAAGTAGCAGTCATTATATAAGTAATCAAACAAAGTTTGATTACTTATAATAGGTATAGCGTTATGTTAGTCAATTTTCTAATGTTATATATAAATTTCTTCCCTTTTATTATACTACATTTTTAAAAAATTAAATAATATCACGTAAAACTTTTTCACATTTTTCTATATGATCTTGACCTAATTTATTCATAAAGTAGTAACTAATTGAAGCTGAAACAGCTTGTCCCACTATTGGGAACCATTTTGTTTGTTTTGCTGCTGTACGCTTAGCAACATCTCTAATAATTAATTTCAAAGCACCACTAGTTACTTTTTCACCAATCATTGAACTACCTTGAATTGCTGCTGCTGATAAAATACGTTCTTTAACATCTTCACCAAGAGAATTGACTTGTTTTTGATCAAGACCATAAATTTTATTAATATCTTCAATAATATCTTTCATCAATTTGATATCTACACCAAAGTCTAATCCTGGAATTGGCACAACACTCATCCCTGAAGATAATAAAGATTTTTTCTTAACAACAGCTTTAGCTTTTTCTCTACGTTGTGCAATTTCTTCTTCATTTTTAGGTAAGATATCTTTTTCGTTAATTTCTTCTATATCTAAGACCTTTTTACCAACTTTATCAGTAACTCCATTTGTAATTTTATTAATAATACCCACTTACTGACTCACCTTTCGTTTTTCATAATATTTTCAATATACATTTAATACCCTATTTCAGTACTTTAATGCTTAATATTTATGAATACAGCTTTTAAATATTTAGAAGGTTTATAATGTGAATGTGTTTTAAAGTCTTTTGGTAATCCCATGACTTCTTCTATTTCATATTCTACGTTAGCTTGTTCCAATGTTTTCTTAATTACATTTTTAAATGCTTTTAAAGAAAAAGCACTTGAATTTGTACATAGAAGCAATGTACCATCTGGTGCTAAAACATCTAAAGCACCATTAATTAAATCATCATAATTTTTTTGTACTGAAAAAGTTTTCTTTTTATTACGCGCAAAACTAGGTGGATCAATGACTATTGTGTCATATTGTTTTCCATGACGTGCTGCATAATTATAAAAATCAAATGTATCCATGACATAGATATATTGACTTTTAGGGTCTACACCATTTAACCCAAAATTTTCTTCAGTTAATGTACGAGAACGATTAGCTAAATCTACACTTGTTGTAACTTTAGCATTTTTAGATGCTACCACTGAAAACGCGCCCGTATAACTAAATAAATTTAAAATACTTCTATTTTCGGCAAAATAATCACGTAATTTTTTACGAACTTCTTTTTGATCTAAAAATATTCCTGTCATTAATCCATCGTTTAAATCAACATTGTAAAATGTAAAATTTTCTTCAATAACTATTGGAAATTCCGGAGTTTCTCCAAGTACATGTCCTCCTGTATACTCCGTATCTTTAAAGCGCATTTTTTCAAAAACTGATTCAAATTTAAATACTTTTTTTATTGCTTCAATAATTATATAACGAAACTTGTAAATTCCTTTTGAATACCATTGAATAAGTAGATGTCCATTGTAATTATCAATAGTTAAACCTCCAACGCCATCTCCCTCAGCGTTAAATAGTCTAAAAGCATTAGTTCCTTCTATATTATAGTAATACTCTCTTTCTTCTAGCGCTTTTTTAAATAAATTTTCAAAGAAAGTAATATTGATATCTTCTTCTTGGCTATATGTGATTACCCATCCTAATCCTTTATGTTGACGTCCTACATAAGCTGTTGCAATATATTGGTTATTTTCAGTAACTATATTAAACAAGTCACCTTCTTTTAAATGATCGTGTTGAAAAATATCTTCTTCTTCAACTAAAGGATATTGATTTAAATATTTAGTTTCTTTGCCTTTATTTAAAGTTGCTATTTTCATTTTAATTTCTCCTATTTTAATTTTTGTAACGAATCTATTGTAATCTAC
The DNA here is from genome assembly GCF_001813735.1 of Staphylococcus sp. HMSC068C09. Lineage (NCBI taxonomy): Bacteria > Bacillati > Bacillota > Bacilli > Caryophanales > Staphylococcaceae > Staphylococcus > Staphylococcus sp. HMSC068C09. The sequence goes on along the minus strand of NZ_KV813756.1, from coordinate 288,349 downwards.
TCTACTATTTTAACAAATTTAAAATTCTTCACCTAAATATTAAATTAAAAAAAGAAGTGGAACACTGAATTCAAAAATGAATTCTGTTCCACTCCCTTACTCAGATTATGGTTTTTCTTTTAATTGCAACGAAAATGCTATAATTACAGGTATTAACATAATAATTAATGTAGGTGTAATAAATATTGAAAGTAATAGACCATGAATCATTATATTAATAAATTCAGTAAGCAATTTGAAGAATAGAATACTAATCATAAACAACTGTAAATAGTAAAATTTGCCTCTTAAAAAATGAGTAAATGTCGTCGCAATGTAAATGATAATAATAAAGAGTAATATTAACAGTGTAATCCATTCAATCACGTATTGAGTTTGTGATAATTCCCATTCTCCAGATACAAATAGAGCATTTCTATTATTAAATTCTATAAATGTAAATAAGAATAAGATAAAACCACAGAAAATTTCCACATATGCTGGTTTAATCCATTTAGGAGGTCTCATCCACTTAGGAATATCATCTTCTTCTATATCTACAATATTTTTAAATTTACTTTTAAATTTATCGCGTTTAGATCTAATTTTATCTAAATCTACACTTCTTCTTGTCTTACGTGCATATTCTGATGTTTTATCTTGAAGTTGTTTAAAATGAACTTTTGATTGAGTCGAAACGTTTCCTTTTTGAGTTCTTGATAATTCAGGCTCTTCTTCCCCTAATTCTTCTTTTGTTAAAGGTAACGCACGGCGTAAGAATAAGAAATTCCAAATTGCCGCTTGAGCTAATAACCACATAATGATGAAGAATGTATTTACACTTAAAATATCAATAGGCTCAATCTCATTTGCATCGATTTTGCCATACAATGACAGTTGAGTAATCAAGTAACTTATTCCATATGAAATAATAATCCATAAATAATGAACTTTTCTATTTTCTTGATACAATTCATCTTTATAAACAATATATCCTGTATGAATCACAAATGGAATAATGAATATAATTGCCCAAAAACCATATACTTGAGTCATCAATGTAATTGTAATGAGGAAGTATAAAATACCAATAACTAAAAAGAAAATTGAGATGTCGTAATCGTATTTGGTTGTTCTAAATAACGTATATCCAATCAATATGACTAGAATACCAAATAGAATAATTATGACTGCACTTACAACTGGAAAGTTGCCTATGAATCTACTCATCACTCTAATTATTTCACTAAAAAATGCATTAAGAAAGTCCCATATATTATGTATTTTTAAATCAATTTTATCTTTATCTTTTAGTTTATGGATTAAAGGCAAATTGATTAAGATAATGAGACCTGTGAAGAGTGAAACGATACCGATCAAGTAACTATAGATAATCTCGGCGTGTTTCTTAAGAAAAGACATACAGTTCACCTCAAAATTAATTATATATGAACTTTCTATTCTTGTCTTTAATAAAAAATAAAATACTTCTCTAGACTGAGATGAAGTTTATTCTTTTATTAATTGGGTATATTAGTTTTGTAAAGTAATCTATGAAAAAGGAGAGTTGTCCTATGACACATGAAGATGCAAAAAAAGCAAAAGAATATGAAGAAAAATTAAAAGAACAAAAAGAAGAAAAAACTGATGATATTGAACAAACTAAACAAGATGTTCAAAATACATTAGACTAATTTTCTTATTTATGTCATCATTAAGAATATTTAATGAATAAGCCTGAGACATACAAGCTGTCTCAGGTATTTTTAATATATTGGCTATCGATGGCTGAGTTGGAAATAAATCTATCCTACTTTCTTTCATTATTTTTAGAACTAATTACATTTTAATTGTTAAATATGTAAACTGTTTATTGTTAAATATGTAAACTGTTTAATTATAATTTATTTTTAATTAAATATAGATTAAAAGCATCTTGACATCTACTATTAAAAGTCATACATTTAAAATAAATAAAATATAAATGCACTAGGGGTGTATAGCACTGAGATGAGGCTTAACCTCAAACCCTTTGAACCTGATCTAGTTAAAAACTAGCGTAGGAAAGTGTTAACTTAAATAAATCATGTTTTTAATAATCAATAGCATTTTTATTTAAATTTACGCACAACTTTTCTACGAAGGGTTGTGCGTTTTTTTAGGAGGAACTATTTTATGTCTAAAGGTTTAAAACTTTCAGAAATTCTAGTTACGGTGCTGATTGCTGTTATTTTTGCAATCATTTATAACTTATGGTGGTTGCCATATAATTTAGCTCAAGTAGCTGGTATACATCTAGAGCAACTTACATACGGTATTTGGTTTATGGCTGCTATTGTGGCTTACTTAATTATTCCTAAACCAGGTATTGCATTAATTGCTGAATTTGCTGCTGGTGCAGGTGAAACTATTGTTATGGGGAAATTTGATATTCCTACTATAGTATATGCCATTTTACAAGGTCTAGCATGTGAAATTGTGTTTGCTATCTTTAAATACAAATCACGTTCTTTAATGGTAGCAATGTTAGCTGGTTTAGTAACAGCATTAGTATCTTTCCCTGTAGATTATTTTTACGGCTATCTAAACGAAGTTGCGGGTTGGAACTTACTACTTTTCATCATTTTCCGTGCTATTAGTGGTATTGTACTGTCTGGTATACTCTCTTATTTAATTGTAAAAGCCTTAGATCAAACTGGAGTAACTAAATTATTCCGTCCTGCCTCTCAAAAAGATTACGACAACTTATAAGGGGAAATGATTGTGTTAAAAGTCAAAAATTTACGTCTAAAATATCCAAATGGTGATCGAAAAATTTTCGATAATCTAAATATAGAAATTAAAGATAAAGAAAAAGTGCTTTTACTAGGTCCTTCAGGATCTGGTAAAAGCACATTGCTTAATGTCCTTAGTGGCATTGTTCCTAATCTTATAGAATTACCGATGAAATATGATGAACTAGACATTGATCCTAATTCCGGGGTTATTTTTCAAGACCCAGATACACAATTTTGTATGCCAAAAGTTTACGAAGAATTAGCTTTCGTCTTAGAAAATCAAAAAGTGCCAAGAGAAGACATGGATGAACAAATTAAAAAAGCACTTGCGTCTGTAGATTTAGATGTGGATAATTCAACTTTCGTAAATAATTTAAGTGGTGGTATGAAACAAAAGCTTGCTATCGTTGAAACGATTTTACAGAAAGCTGATACACTCTTTTTAGATGAACCTACAGCTATGTTAGATGTACAAGCAACTGCTGACTTATGGCAACGATTAATTCACTTATGGACTGATCAAACGGTATTAATTGTAGAACATAAAGTGGAACATATTTGGCATCATGTAGATCGAGTCATATTAATGAACTATGATGGAGAAATTATAGCTGATAATACACCTGAATACATACTCAAACATTGTGAATCGTTACTCACTGAATTTGGCGTATGGCATCCTCATGCTTGGGATTATGCACCTATTCGAAAAGATTTAACTCCCCAATATTCCAATACACTTTTTAAATTTCAAAACGGACAAATAATTCGTAGTAAAAATACACTATTTGAAGTTTCAGAACTAAATATTCATCCTGGAGAATGGATTACAATTACTGGAAAAAATGGAGCTGGTAAAACTACTTTACTCGAATCTATGATGCAATTAGTGAAATACAACGGTACAATGTTTTATGAGAAGCGATTACTGAAGAAAATTAAAGATGCTGCTCAAAATATGTATCTTGTATACCAAAATCCTGAACTTCAATTTATTACAAATTCAGTTTATGACGAAATTAATATTCATTATAATCATCTTGATAAAGCAAAATCGAAAGAAGAAACTGAGCATCTTTTGAAACTTTTACATTTAGAAAAAGTTAAACATCATCATCCTTTTGAAATATCTACAGGTCAAAAACGTCGATTAAGCGTAGCAACTGCTTTAAGTTCAAAAGCTGAAATTGTTTTACTAGATGAGCCAACATTTGGACTTGATAGTCATAATACATTTCAATTGATTAAGCTATTTGAAGAACGTGTAAAACAAGGACAAACTATCGTAATGGTGACGCATGACCCTGAAATTATTCATCGTTATCCAACACGTCGACTTGTCGTAGAAAATCATAAGCTTTTAGAAATGGCAGGTGAATCAAATGTTTGAACGTTGGAAAAAGCGTCATACACTTGTAGATGATGTAAATATTATTACGAAATTAATTCTTGGAGTTTTATTATTTATTTTTATCATTTTTGTGCATAATTTTGATTACATGATTTATATTACTTTATTAATGTTTATATTTTTATTATCTTTTAATGGTACAGCTTTTAAAGTCATTGCTGCATTTTTATCAGCAACCATTCTCTTTGCCTTGCTATCATCATTATTCATGATTTTATATGGTGATGGTACACATATGTTATTTGAATGGGGAATTATTCATATTAGTACTGAGAGCATTGTAAGAGGTCTTCACTTATCTTTAAGAACAATTACTGTTTCAATGTTTGGTGTGTTAATTGCATTAACATCGCAAATTGTAATGATTTTCTATAGTTTAATGCAACATTTAAAAGTAAAACCTAAAATCGCCTATGCATTTATGGCTGCTATTCGTATGGTACCACTTATTTTCACATCATTTATCCAATTAAGACGTTCTTTAAAAATGCGTTACCAAATGATTGATGCTTCCAATTATCGTGGATTTAAACGTATAAAACACTTACTTATTCCAGTTTTAAGTCAAAACATACGTCGTGCACATCAATTATCAGTAGCTATGGAATCAAAGGATTTAAAGATGGCCCACGTACCTATTATTATAAAGCACCTTTCTCATACAAAGATATTCTTTTTGTTGGTATGACAATTGCTTTACTTATTATTGCTTTTTATTTATCTCAATATTTTCCAATCACTGGTATTGAAGATGCTCGTGTTTCAGAAATGTTAGAGTAATATATCTAACATAAGACAAACTAAAGTAAAAATTGAGTTCAAAGATAAAAACAGTTTCAAAAATACAGTAAATTTATCTTGCTCGTATATTAAACCCTAACATTATAAAAAACCCATAGATGAATATCTGGACTGCCCCCAATTAGTGGGAATTATATAAACACACTTTCGTTGAATTCATATTAAAATGAATCATACGGAGGTGTTTTTTCTATGAAAAGAGTTTCTTATTCAGTAGAAACAAAATATAAAGCAGTTAAAATGAAAGCAACAGGCTTTTCAACGAAAGAAATTATGAAAGAATTAAATATTAGAAATAGAACACAAGTGAAAACTTAGCGATGGTATCGAAATGGGGAAAGTTATAGATTTTCACAACACGTTGGTAAACAATATACCTACGGTAAAGGATTAGAAAAGCTGTCAGAAGTAGAACAATTAAAGTTAGAAAATAAGAGAACAGATATAGAATTGGATATTTAAAAAAAGTACAAGACATTGGAAAGGAAGTGGTACCAACAATAGTCATAGATTTAGTGGATCAATTAAAAATAAACTATTCAATCAAATTGATACTAGAAGTATTAAGCATACCTAAATCAACATATTACCAATGGAAAAACAAAACCTATAAAAATGATACCGTAACACAAAAATTTATTGAATTATGTGAAGCTAACCACTATACCTACGGTTATCGTAAGATTACAACATTGATTAATCAATGTTATACATCACTAATTAATCATAAGAGAGTACAAAGAATTATGCAGAAGCATCATTTGAACTGCCGAGTTAGACCTAAAAAGAGGACAAGGAGAGGTAAACCGTATTATAAAACAGATAATTTAAAGAGAGTTGCCCATGGAAGTATTAACAACCGATATTGCTTATTTACTATTTGGTCATTCTATATTGTATTTATCTTCGATAATGGATATTTATAACGGAGAAATTGTGACGTATAAAATAGGCGATAAACAAGACCTAAGTTTAGTTAATGATACATTAAATCAAATCGATATACCTGAGTGTTGTATATTACATAGTAATCAAGGCAGCGTTTATACATCTTATACTTATTATCAATGATGCGAAGAAAAAGGTATTACCAGAAGTATGTCCCGAAAGAAACCACCTGCCGATAACTCCTCGATAGAAAGTTTCCATTCCTCGCTAAAGTCTGAAACTTTTTACATCAATAATCAGCTTAATAGCTCTAATCAGATTGTAATAGATAATGTCGAAAAGTACATTAAAAACTATAATAATAATCGAATTCAACAAAAACTAGGCTACTTATCCTCTGTAAAATACAGAGAATTAGCAGCCTAGAACATAGTGTTTTTATTAAGTTCCCATTTTAAGGGTTCAGTGCCTATCATCTATGGGTTATTATTTTTAGTTTATTTGAGTGCTTTATTTCCAATATCTTTACGATAAAATAGTTGATCACTCTTAATTTTTTCTACATTTCCATAAGCATCTTTTTGTGCTTGTTGAATAGTTTTTCCTTTTCCAATGGCTAATACAACTCGTCCGCCAGATGTAAGAAATGTATCATTTTCTTTTTTCAAACCACTAACGAAATAATGGTTATTTAATTCAAAGCCTGAAACCTCTGCACCTTTATCATATGACCCAGGATAGCCTTTCGAAGCAAGCATTACTCCTACCACATAATCGTTAATCCATTGAAAACGAATAGGTTCTTTACGGTCTAGAGCAACGATTTGTGCCATCAAGTCACTTTCTAGACGACTTAACAATACTTGCGCTTCTGGATCACCAAATCGTGCATTAAATTCAATAACTTTAGGACCTTCCTTAGTTAAAATTGCACCTATATAAAGTAAACCAAAATAGTCATAACCCTCTTCTTTTAACGCTCTAGCAATTGGTTGAGCAATATCTTTGTTTGTACGTTCTAAAACGTCATTTGAAATATGAGGAACAGGACAATAAGCGCCCATCCCACCAGTATTAGGACCTTCGTCATTATCATAGGCACGTTTATGATCTTGAGCAATACAGTCAAAAGGAACTGCATAATCACCATTAATGAATGTCATTAATGAGAATTCTTCTCCTTCAAGAAATTGTTCAAAGACAACTTTTCCATCTTCTTGTGGATATAGCACTTCTACCGCTTCAATTGCTTCATCTCGTGTATTAGCAATAATTACGCCTTTACCAGCAGCTAACCCATCCTTTTTGACTACAATAGGTAATTCGCAATCATTTACATAATTAAGTGCTTCAGTTTTATTGTCTATTTCTTTATAATCAGCAGTTGGAATATCATATTTTTCCATTACCCTTTTAGCAAAAGATTTAGAACCCTCAATTTGGGCTGCTTCTTTATTAGGACCAAAGACTTTAACATGATTGTCTCTCAATTTATTAGATAAACCATCTATCAATGGTTGTTCTGGACCAATAATCACCCATTCTATATGATGTTGGTGAACAAATTGTAAAATAGCCTTATGGTCGGTTTCAGCAATTTCAGTGTGTATTTCAGCTAAATGAGTCATTGCATCATTTCCAGGAATAGCATAAAGTTTTTCAATAAGTGGCGACTGATGTAATTTTGATACTAATGCATGTTCACGACCGCCTGCACCTATAACTAAAACATTCATTTCTTTTCTCCCTCTATTCTCTCAATTATTTTAAATTAGTGTTTAAAATGACGCATACCAGTAGTAACCATAGCAATACCATGTTTGTTAGCCATATCAATCGAATCTTGGTCTTTAATTGAACCGCCTGGTTGAATAATAGCTTTAATACCATGTTTTGCAGCAAGTTCAACAGTATCATCCATTGGGAAGAAGCCATCAGAAATCATTACTACATTGTCATTTATTTCAATTGCGCGCTCTAATGCAATCTTAGCTGCACCTACTCTATTCATTTGTCCTGCACCAATTCCAACTGTCTGTTTATTATTACTTAAAATGATTGCATTACTTTTCACTGATGGAATAACTTTCCATCCTAGAAGCATTGCCTCCCACTGAGCATCGGTAGGTTCAACGTCTGTAACAACCTTCATTTCTTCTTTAGACACTTCGTAATTATCTTTATCTTGAACCAAATATCCACCTGAGACTGAAACAAATTCTTCTTCACGATTATCAATTGTCATATCAATTTCTAATAAGCGAATATTTTTCTTTTGAGTTAAAATATCTAAAGCTTCTTTATCAAATTTTGGTGCAATGACAACTTCTAAGAAAATAGAATGTAACGTTTCCGCTAAATCTTTGGTAACTGTTCTATTGAGTGCAATGATCCCACCAAAGATAGACTGATTATCTGCATCATACGCATGTTTAAATGCAGTTTCAATATCAGTGCCAATACCTACACCACATGGATTCATGTGTTTAACTGCAACGGCAGCTGGTTCTTTAAATTTTTTCACTAATGCTAATGCTGAATCTGCATCTTTAATATTATTAAAACTCAATGCCTTACCATGTAATTGTTTCGCACCAGCAATAGTATGTTTACTATTAGAAGTACGAACAAAACGTGCTGATTGTTGAGGATTCTCACCATATCGTAATTCTTCACTATCTCCTTTGAAGAAACTTACAATTGCATGATCATATTCATTTGTATGTTCAAATACTTTAATCATTAATGACTTACGGTATGATTCATCAAGTCGATGTTCTTTAATTCGTTGAATGACTTCATTATAATCAGATGGATGGACAATGGTTGTTACATGTTTAAAATTTTTGGCTGCAGCACGTAACATAGTTGGACCACCAATATCGATATTTTCAATTGCATCATCTTCAGTTACATCTGGATTAGCTACAGTTTGTTGGAAAGGATATAAGTTGACCACAACCATATCAATTAAATCAATGTGTTGTTCTGATAATTGTTCTAAATGTTCAGGTTTATTACGATCTGCTAAAATACCACCGTGTACTGCTGGATGTAACGTTTTTACACGACCATCCATAATTTCAGGGAATTGCGTCAACTCTGATACAGATTTAACAGTTACATTAGCTTCTTCTAAAGCACGTTTTGTACCGCCCGTTGAATATAATTCATAATCTAATTGCGTTAATGATTTAGCAAATTCCACGACTCCACTTTTATTTGAAACACTAATAATTGCTTTTTTCATGATTAACTATGCTCCTTATTTAATAACTTTAGCTATTACACTTGGATAAAGTTCATATTCTAATTGTTTCACACGTTCTTCTAACGCTTCTTTTGTATCGTCCGGTTTTATATCACATTTTCGTTGTTCAATTATTTCTCCCGTATCCATTCCACTATCTACATAGTGAACTGTTGAACCTGTTTCCTTATCCCCACTATTAAATGCTTGACCAATTGCATCTTTCCCCTTGTACTTTGGTAATAATGAAGGATGAATATTCAATATTTTACCTTCATAAGCATTTAATAAGTCTGGTCCCACTAATCTCATATAACCTGCTAAGATAATCCACTCCACCTCTTCACTATGAAGAAGTTGAATTAATTTTTGTTCATATTCTGCTTTGTTTTCAAAGTCTTTAGGTTCATTAATATGAACCATCACTTTCAACTGTTTTGCACGCTCAATGCAATAAGCATCGTGATGATCTGTATACAAAGAAGTAATTTCTATATTATTAAGGTGCCCCTTATCAACTTTAGATACAATATTTTCGAAGTTACTTCCTGATCCAGAGGCAAATATAGCCACCTTAGTCATATCTATACCCCCTCAAGATAAATCGGTGCATCATTACTTTTAACAATTTCCCCTATTTGATATGCAGCAATATCTTGTTCTTTTAAGATATCAAGTGCTTTAGATACATCTTCTTTATTTACAATGACAGTATAGCCTATGCCCATATTAAAAACGTTATACATTTCACTCGTTTCAATGTCAGCTTGTTGTTGTAACCATTCAAATACTTTTGGTGTTGGGAAGGATTGTGTATCAATTTTAGCTGCTAACCCGTTAGGTAAGCCTCTAGGTATATTTTCATAAAATCCGCCACCAGTAATATGATTCATGCCTTTGATTTTAACTTTTTCTTTTAAAGTTAAAATAGGTTTCACATACAATTGAGTCGGAGCTAAAAATGTATCAAGATAAGTACTTCCATCAAATGAATCATTCAAATTAATTCCGGATTCTTGAATTAACTTTCTTACTAAACTATACCCATTAGAATGAATTCCATTAGAAGCTAAACCAATGATAATTTGTCCCTCTTCTACTTCAGATCCATCAATATATTCATCTTTTTCGACTGCCCCTACAGCAAAACCTGCTAAGTCATATTCTCCTTCGTGATACATTTCACCCATCTCGGCTGTTTCTCCACCAATAAGAGCAGTATGAGTAGCTTCACAACCATCACTCACACCTTTTACAATTTGCTCTATCACTTCCGGAACAACTTTATTTGTTGCTATATAATCTAAAAAATATAGCGGTTCTGCGCCCGTTGTAAGAATATCATTTACACACATGGCAACTGCATCAATACCAATCGTGTCATGCTTATTATTATCAATGGCAAGCTTTAATTTTGTTCCTACACCATCTGTACCAGAGACTAATACTGGCGCTTTCATATTAAGCTGGGATAAATCAAAAGTCGCACCAAATCCACCTAATCCACCAAGTACTTCTTTACGCATTGTACGTTGAACATGACTAGACATTCTTTCTACCGCTTCATAACCTGCATGAATATCAACACCTGATTGTTCATAAGCTTTAGACATGTATATTTCCCTCTCTATCAAAATAATGTTTATGATTATCAATATATTCTTTTTGACGTGTACTTAAATTATTTAAATAGTTTTCTTCATAGTCAAATAGACCTGCTGGATAATCTCCTGTAAAACTTTCTACACATAATCCACTATATGGTGCATCAAAATCTAATCCAATTGATTCTATAAGACCTTCAACACTTAAATATGCAAGAGAATCTGCACCAATATACTCACAAATTTCTTCTGGAGATTTACTAGCAGAAATCAATTCAGCAGTAGTAGACACATCAATTCCATAAAAACTAGGGAACATAAATTCTGGAGAAGCTATACGTACATGTATTTTATTTGCTCCAGCATCTTTAAGCATTTTGACAATACGTTTACTTGTTGTTCCTCTTACAATAGAATCATCAACTAAAATAATGTCTTTACCTTCTACAATATCTTTCACTGCCGATAGCTTAACGCGTACTCCTTGTTCACGTAATTCTTGTGTAGGTTGAATAAAAGTTCGTGCGACATATTGGTTTTTCACAAGCCCCATTTCATAAGGTAATTGAATCTCTTCAGCATAGCCACTAGCTGCAGATAATGATGAGTTTGGAACACCGATAACCATATCTGCTTGAGCCGGACTTTCTTGAGCTAATTTTTTACCAGAAACTTTACGAACTGCATGCACATTTTTTCCAGCAATTGTTGAATCTGGACGCGCAAAGTAAATATATTCCATTGCTGAAATAGCTGTGTTAGTGTGACTTGTATATGATTTTACTTCAATGCCATTGTGATTAATGACAACATACTCTCCAGCATGAATATCTTGAACATATTCTGCTCCTAGCACATCTATGGCACATGTTTCACTAGCTAAAATGTATGTTCCATCTTGCATCTTACCAACTACTAGAGGACGAATCGCATTTGGATCAACAGCACCATACAAAGCGTCTTTAGTCAATATTGCGAAAGTAAATCCGCCTTTAATTTGTCGTAAACTTTCTTTTAGCGCCTCTTCAAATGTAGGAGCTTTACTACGACGAATTAAATGCATAATCACTTCAGTATCAGAAGATGAGTGGAAAATGGCACCATGTTTTTCAAGGTACTGTCTTAAAGTTTGTGCATTAATTAAATTACCATTATGACAAATTGCGACACTCATATCGTAGAAATGATATAAAAATGGTTGGATATTTTCGATACCTTTATTTCCTGATGTCGCATAACGAACATGTCCAATAGCATGATTGCCATCTTTTAGTTTATTAAGTTGTGGTTCTTTAATGGCTTCAGTAAGTAAACCTAAACCACGTTCACCCTTTAGAGTATCTTCATCAGAAACTACAATCCCTGCACCTTCTTGCCCTCTATGTTGTAAACTATGCAATCCCATATAAGTTAACTGAGCTGCTTCTGAATGATTCCAAATGCCAAAGACACCGCATTCTTCGTTTAATCCACTGTAGTTAAACATTCTGAAATAGCTCCTTCCCAAATTGCTTTAATATCTGAGACTTTTTCTGTCATTGTAGATGTAGTATTAGATACTTTAAATTCATCAACATCTGTTAATTCACCAATTTTAATAGCTCCATCTACATCTAGTGTTTGTCCTTCTTTGACTGCAACGACATAACGTCCTTGTGTTTCACTAAATAATTGTGCATCAGAGAGTTCTACTTTTGCTTCTAATCCTAAATTATAATAAGCACTTATTTTAGCAAGCGTAATAAGTAAACCGCCTTTACCTACAGTTTGTACATGAGAAGCAATTCCATTTCTAATAGATGTTTTTATTGCTTCGCCTTTTGCCACTTCATCACCTAAATCAATTTCTTCATACTCATGATTGACTTTACTATATAAAAGTTTTTCAATTTGACTTCCACCAAAATCATTTCTTGTTTCTCCTACAAGATATAATGTATGCCCTGTTTCTGGATGGAAATCATTTAAATATTGAATATCTTCAATGAGTCCTACCATTCCTACTACTGGTGTAGGGAAAATAGAAGTTCCTCTAGTTTCGTTATATAAAGAAACGTTTCCTGATACTACCGGTGTTTTTAATACTTCACAAGCTTCTGCCATTCCTTTTGTAGAATCAATCAATTGTTGGTAAATTTCTTTCTTTTCTGGAGAACCATAATTTAAACAGTCTGTCATAGCTAATGGTGTTGCGCCTACAGCAATTAAATTTCTATAAGCTTCTGCCACAACCATTTTCCCACCTTCGTAAGGTTGATTAAATACATATCGAGCTTCACCATCAATGGTTGAAGCAATGGCTTTATTTGTTCCTTCAACTCTTACTACAGATGATTGTAGTCCAGGTTTAATAATGGTATTAGCACCTACTTGTTGATCGTATTGTTCATATAAATAATGTTTCGAAGCAATTGTTGGATGCTTTAATAATTTCTTAAATACATCTTGTACATTGATCTCACTATAATCATTTTTTGAGGTATTATATTCTTTTTCTTCACCTTCTAAAATATAGACAGGTGCTTCATCAGCTAGTGCATCAACAGGAATATCTGCATACACTTCATCTTCGTATTTAAGAACGAAGCGGTCAGTATCCGTTACTTCACCAATTACTGCACTATCAAGTTCATGTTTATCAAATAAGTCCAAGAACTTTTGTTCTGTTCCTTTTTCAACAACAAGTAACATTCTTTCTTGTGTTTCAGATAACATCATTTCATATGGTGAGATTCCTGGTTCACGTGTTGGGACTTGATCTAGATACAGTACTAATCCACTACCGCCTTTAGCAGCCATTTCTGATGAAGAAGAGGTAAGACCTGCTGCTCCCATATCTTGGATACCTACAAGTTCATCAAATGTGATTGCTTCAAGTGTGGCTTCCATTAATTTTTTACCTACAAATGGGTCACCAATTTGTACTGAAGGTCGTTTACTTTCACTTTCTTCAGTTAATTCTTCAGATGCAAATGTGGCACCATGAATACCATCACGTCCAGTTTTAAGGCCTACATAAATGACTGAATTTCCTTCACCTTTAGCAGTACCTTTTTGTACCATATCGTGATCGATAACACCTACACACATTGCATTGACAAGCGGATTTCCATCGTAACGTTCATCGAATTCGATTTCTCCTGCTGTAGTTGGTATACCAATACAATTACCGTAACCACCAATACCACGGACAACGCCTTTTAATAAACGTTGATTTTGTTTTACTGATAATTCACCGAATCGCAAACTATTTAGTAGGTTAATGGGTCTTGCTCCAATCGATACGATATCTCTGATGATACCTCCTACACCAGTAGCTGCACCTTGATAAGGTTCGATTGCTGAAGGATGATTGTGAGATTCTACTTTGAAAACTACCGCTTGATTATCACCAATATCTACAACTCCAGCACCTTCACCTGGTCCCATAAGGACATGCTCGCCAGTTGTCGGGAATTGCTTTAAGAAAGGTTTAGAATGTTTATAAGAGCAATGTTCACTCCACATGACTGAGAAAATACCTACTTCTGTAAAGTTAGGCTCTCTTCCTAAAATCTCACGTACCTTATTATATTCTTCATCACTTAAACCCATGTCTTGATATAGTTTTTCAAGTTTAATTTCTTCAATACTAGGTTCGATAAACTTAGACATTTTGTTCCCTCCAACTATTTACCATTGCTTCGAATAATTTAACACCACTGTCTGTACCAAGAAGTGTTTCAAGTGCTCTTTCAGGATGAGGCATCATTCCACATACATTGCCTGCTTTATTTACAATACCTGCAATATGTTCATGAGACCCATTCGGGTTATCTTCATATGTTAAAATAATTTGATTATTTTCAACTAATTCATTGTACATATCATCTGTACAATAATAATGTCCTTCTCCATGTGCTACAGGATAAACAACAATTTCATTTTCTCCATATAAATTAGTAAAAGGAGTTTGATTATTAACAATTTTCAGTTTTTCATTTCTGCTAATAAATAGATGTGAATCATTATGTAATAAGGCGCCGGGTAATAGTCCTATCTCAGTTAAAATCTGGAATCCATTACATACACCTAAAACGGGCTTACCTTCACTGGCAAAACGTTTCACTTCGCTAATAATTGGAGCGACACTTGCCATAGCCCCTGAACGTAAATAGTCACCAAATGAAAAACCACCTGGAATTAATACCCCGTCAAAACCTTTTAAAGATGTTTCACGATAATCTACATATTCAGCTTCTGCACCTGTTTTAATAGCCGCATTATACATATCTCTATCACAGTTAGATCCTGGAAAAACGAGAACTGCAAATTTCATATTATGCATTCTCCTTTTCATCAACAATTTTATAACTATATTCTTCAATAACCGTATTAGCAAATAACTTTTCGCTTAATGTCGTAATAATATTATTTACTGCTTCATCTGTAGCTTCATCAACAGTCATATATAATACTTTACCTACTCTAATGTCATTAACTTGTTTATAACCTAAGTCATGCACAGCACGATTTAATGCTTGACCTTGTGTATCCAATACCTGTGGTTGTAATGTAATGTGAAGTTCAATTGTTTTCATTATTTTAGTTCCTCCAATTTATCCAAAAATGTTTGATACGTATCTATTAAAGAACCAGTATCATTTCTATATACATCTTTATCGAAATTCGTATCTGAATATTTATCCCAAATACGACAAGTATCTGGTGAAATTTCATCCGCTAATAAAATATCACCATTTTCTGTTTTTCCAAATTCAACTTTAAAATCTACTAATCTTAAATCCATTTCATTCATTAATTGAATTAATACTTTATTAATATTTTTAGCCATATCTTTTAATGCCTTAATTTCCTCATCATTAGCAATATGAAGTAATTTGACATGATCATCAGTAATCAATGGATCATTTAAATCGTCATTTTTATAAAAGAATTCTACAAGTGGTTCATCAAATACATGGCCTTTTTCAAAACCTAAACGTTTCGTAATAGAACCTGTTGCAATATTTCTTACAACTACTTCTAGTGGTATAATCTTTACTTCTTTAACTAATTGCTCAGTTTCAGAAAGCTGTTTAATAAAATGGCTTTCAAGGCCATGTTTATTTAAATATTCGAAAATAATTGAAGTAATTCGATTATTTAAACGTCCTTTCCCTTGCATCTTATCCTTTTTGGCGCCGTTACCTGCTGTGACTTCATCTTTGTATTCAACTCTCAACTGATGTACTGTTTCAGTTGAAAATACTCTTTTTGCTTTACCTTCATAAAGTAATGACATTGATTATTCTCTCCCTTTAAATTGTTTCAACATTTCATTTTCAGTTTCATTAACATTATTTGTAAGAATGGTCATATGCCCCATTTTTCTATCCGATTTTCGTTCTGTTTTTCCATAGATGTGGACATGCCATTCAGGATGATCTCCAAATTTATCTTCTAATAAGTCTAAATCGCGTCCTAGTAAATTCATCATCACAGCTGGTTTTAAAATTTCAATCTCTTGAGGTAAATCTTGACCAGTTACTGCTAAGATATGTGTATCAAATTGAGAATAATCACATGCTTCAATCGTATAATGTCCAGAGTTATGTGGTCTCGGTGCAATTTCATTTACATATAAGTGATTTGATTTATCAATAAAGAATTCCACGGTAAAAGTACCAACAAAGTGAACTTTTTCGATTATTTTATCTACTTCTTTTCTCGCTTCTTGCTCTTTATCGCATCTAGCTGGAATAATAGTTTTAAATAGTATTTGATTACGATGCTCGTTTTCTTGTAGTGGGAAATAAGCAATTTGTTTTTGATTACCAATCGTTACAGTTAAAGATACTTCTCGATCGAGATCTAAAAATTTTTCTGCCACACATTCATGATTTGAAACAAGTACTTTAGCTTCTTCAACATTGGAATCATTTTTCACTAAAATTTGTCCTTTACCATCATATCCACCAAAACGTGTTTTTACGATAAATGGATAACTTAATGTTTCAATTGCTTGATTCAAATCTTTTTCATCTTTTAAAGATACATAAGGAACAATTTTCGTACCTGCAGATTCTAATGTTTGTTTTTCAGTTAAACGATCTTGTAATAATTCAATTGCTTGATAACTTTGAGGAATGTTAAATTGTTGAGTTAGTTGCTTAAGTTGTTGAGCAGATATATTTTCAAATTCATAAGTAATCACATCTGATTGTTGACCCAATTTGTTTAAGGCTTCTTCATCATCATACTCTGCCGTGATAAAAACATCTGCTACTGATTTACATGGACTATCTGGATTAGGATCTAAACACGCTACATTAAAGCCCATTTTTTGGGCAGATTGTGCCATCATCTTACCTAATTGTCCTCCACCAATAATACCAATTGTTGCTCCGAACTTTAATCTATTGAAGTTCATCTTGCATTTCGCCTACCTTATCTACTAAAGATTGTTCATATTGTTCAAGATGTTTACGAACTGAATCATTTCCAATACTTAAAATTCTCGCTGCTAAAATACCAGCATTTTTAGCCCCAGATTTACCGATTGCCGTTGTAGCAACAGGAATTCCACCAGGCATTTGAACAATAGACAATAGTGAATCTAGTCCTTTTAAACTTTTAGATTCAATAGGTACACCGATAACAGGTAACGTTGTCATTGAAGCAACCATCCCAGGTAAATGTGCTGCACCACCAGCGCCAGCAATAATAACGTCATAACCGTTTGTACGTGCTTCACTTGCAAAATCAAACATTAACTTTGGCGTACGATGTGCTGACACTACTTTCTTTTCATATGGTATTTCAAATTGTTCTAACATTGCACAACTTTCTTGCATAATCTTCCAGTCTGAGGAACTACCCATAATGACTGCTACTTTCACTTTGTACACCCTTTCAAAGTTTAAAATATAAATCTTATTAGTTGTATATTACACGTATAGCATACCAAGTATAAGATTTAATTTCAATCAAAAATCGAACTTTATCTATGTTTCTTAACTTAATTTACGCTTTTTAGCTAAAATTTGACGTTTTTATACCTTTAAAGTTAATCTATAGACAGATGTTTAATAAACAAGGAGGAGTTTTTTGTGGTTGCAAAAATTTTAGATGGGAAACATATTGCAAAAGATTATAGACAAGGGTTGCAAGACCAAGTTGAAACTTTAAAAGAAAAGGGATATACACCAAAATTATCCGTTATTTTAGTTGGGAATGATGGTGCAAGTCAAAGCTATGTTAATTCTAAAAAGAAAGCTGCTGAAAAAATAGGGATGATATCTGAAATTGTTCATTTATCTGAAGATACTTCTGAAGAAGACGTATTAAAAGAACTAGATCGTTTAAATAATGATGATTCGGTAAGTGGTATTTTAGTCCAAGTACCTCTTCCTAAACAGGTTAGCGAACAAAAAATTTTAGAAGCAATTAATCCAGAAAAAGACGTTGATGGTTTTCACCCATCAAACATTGGTAAATTATACATTGATGAACAAACGTTTGTTCCTTGTACACCATTAGGAATTATGGAAATTTTAAAACATGCAGATATCGATTTAGAAGGTAAAAATGCTGTCGTAATTGGCCGAAGTCACATTGTAGGTCAACCCGTGTCTAAGTTATTATTACAAGCAAATGCGACAGTAACAATCTTACATTCACGTACTAAAGATATGCATAGCCATTTAAAACATGCAGATGTTATCGTCAGTGCAGTAGGTAAACCTGGATTAGTTACTAAAGACGATGTAAAAGAAGGCGCAGTGATTGTGGATGTAGGTAATACTCCTGATGAAAATGGCAAACTAAAAGGTGACGTTGAATTTGAAGAAGTAAAAGAAATTGCAGGTGCTATTACTCCAGTACCAGGCGGTGTAGGTCCTTTAACTATTACGATGGTTTTAAATAATACATTATTAGCTGAAAAAATGCGTAGAGGCATTGAATAATTTAAATTCAAACGTTTATTATTAAAAAAGAGAGAGACATAATTTCAAATTAATTATGCCTCTCTCTTTTTTTAATAATATATTACATTTATACTGAAACACTTAATTTTGGAACAAATGTTTCATAATGAATATGTTCTTGGCTTACGCCTATTTCTTTTAATACTTCAATCACTGATTGAATAAATTTAGCACTTCCACAAACATATACTTCACTATCATTATTCACATAATTTTCAAGAGTTTCTTTAGTTAAATAACCTTTAGCTTGTCTATCATATAATTCATATTTCGCGTTGTCGTAGCGTTTTGAAATATCTTTTAAATGAGAAGTGAATGGTGTATCGTTAACGTCTCCAGTTACTTGAATAAACTGTGCATGACTTCCATTTTCAGCTACTTTATCAAACATTGAAACAAGTGGTGTGACACCAATACCCGCACCAATAAATACTTGTGGTTGATTTTGGTTAACCACACCAAATGGACCTACTGGAGCTGATAAGTTAATATCATTTCCTTCTTTTAATTCATCATGTAAAATAGTTGAAACTTCACCTTCATGGTCTGTAGATACATCACGTTTGACAGCAAAAGTTAAATGATTGTTATCGCCACTAACAATTGAATAGTGACGTTTTGCACGATAAGGCATTTTTTCACTACTTACATCAACTGTAATATATTCTCCTGGTGTAAATTGACTTAAATCATATTTATCTGATACTACAGTAAAGGATTTAATATCAGATGAAAGTTGGTCAATTTTTTCTATTTTAAATGGTTGGAAACCTTCCCATAACATTTTACTATAAATATCTTTTTCAACTTGAATAAATACATCAGCAATTTCTTGATATGCTTTTTTCCAAGTTTGAATAATAGGATGACTATCTTCTAATCCTAAAACAGCTTTAATTGCTTCAATTAAGTTTTCTCCTACGATATCATATCCAGCTGGTGGTACTTGCAACGCACAATGTTTATATGCAATTTCTTTAACAACTGGCAAAATATTTTCTAAATGCTCAATATTAACTGCAGCTGCTAATACACTTTGAGCTAAAGCAGTAGATTGGAATCCTTTTTGTTGGTTAGTTTGGTTAAACATATTTTTTAACTCTGGATGTTGTTGAAACATTCTATTGTAAAAATAAGAAGTGATCTCTGTTCCTCTTTCTTGTAATACTGGAACAGTTTCTTTTACAATTCCTTTTTCTTGTTCTGTTAACATTCAAATCCACTCCTACTTAAAATTATATGTGTAAAATATATTTATTTACTACAAATATATTTTAGTACAATACTTATTATAATGTAATATAGATTTTTTTAAATTCACAGAACTTTCATTTTACATAAATTTAATATTTATTTATCTTAAGTTCATTTAAATTTAATCTTGAATAAGCTATATTAAGACTATAGTATGATGTTAAAAATCAGAAATTAAAGTATAGTTAAATTATTCAAATGACTTATTACATTCGGAGGTTAACGTAATGAATAAACTCATACAATCTCTTTCAGCTCTCGGTGTCTCCGCTACTCTTGTGACTCCAAATTTAAGTGCAGAAGCTACTTCAAATCATACTCCACAGCTTAAAGGAGTAAACGATATTGTTATTGAAAAAGGTCAAGATTATAATGTATTAAATGGAATTAGTGCCTATGATAAAGAAGATGGTGATTTAACACATAAAATTACAGTTGATGGTCACGTAGATACGTCAAAAGTAGGTACTTATAAAGTAAGATATAATGTCATCGACTCAGAGGGAGCCGAAGAATCATCAACACGTTACATAAAAGTTAAATAAATGTGTCAATTTTCTGAAAAAGACGAGATGAATATCTCGTCTTTTTTATTTAATTTTTATTGTAAACGCTAGAATTGATAATGTTTCTCAAATGTAACGAACAATTTTCTATTTTTGACATTTTTCACAGAATAGACACATAATTTTAACAAACCTTACATTCCCCGTCATTCCTATTGTTACTAGTTTTTTCCTATTTATTATTGTAATTTTTTTCTAATAAGGTCTTGTAAATATCGCGTAATAAACTAAAATTAATGGTAAGCCCTACATTTGTAGTATTAGGAGGTCAAAAAAGTGTCAAAATTTAAGTCGTTGCTTCTTATGTTTGGCACACTAATTTTACTTAGTGGTTGTTCAAACATAGAAGTGTTTAATGCAAAAGGGCCAGTAGCAAGTAGTCAGAAGTTCTTGATTATTTACTCAATCATCTTCATGCTTGTTATTGTTGCTGTTGTACTTACTATGTTCGCTGTTTTTATTTTCAAGTATAGTTACAATAAAAATGACGAATCTGGTAAGATGCACCACAATTCTTTAATTGAAACAATTTGGTTTGTGGTACCAATCTTAATCGTAATTGCTTTAGCTATTCCAACAGTTAAAACATTATACGATTACGAGAAACCACCTGAAAGTAAAGAAGACCCATTAGTTGTCTATGCAGTTAGTGCCGGATATAAATGGTTCTTTGCTTATCCAGAACAAAAGGTTGAAACAGTGAATACATTAACTATTCCTAAAAACCGTCCAGTTGTATTTAAATTACAATCTATGGATACAATGACTAGTTTCTGGATTCCTCAATTAGGTGGTCAAAAATATGCCATGACTGGCATGACAATGAATTGGACTTTAACAGCCGATCAAACTGGTACATTCAGAGGACGTAACTCTAACTTCAATGGTGAAGGTTTCTCTCGCCAAACATTTAAAGTTCACTCTGTAAACCAAAAAGATTTCGATGCTTGGGTTAAAGATGCTAAAAGTAAGAAAACTATTAGCCAAGATGAGTTTGATAAACAAATCTTACCAAGTACTCCAAATAAAGAATTAACATTTAGTGGTACTCACATGGCATTTGTCGATCCTGCAGCTGATCCAGAGTATATCTTCTATGCATATAAACGTTACAACTATACTCAAAAAGATCCTAACTTCGTTGCTGAAAAAGATCTTTACAAAGATGTAACAGATAAACCTCAAAAACCAGCTCGTAAGGTAACAGTTACAAATGTCAACTATCCTCGTCATGGTATGAAGCCAATGATTTTAGGCAACGATGACCCTTACGATAGTGAGTTCAAAGATGAAGAAACTCACAACGCTAAGGAAATGGAAAAAATCAATAAAGGAGCTAAAGACGAGAATGCGTCTAAAGCAGATAATGATCATGGAGGTGAACATTAATGAATTTTCCATGGGATGAATTACTCGTTAAAGGTAACTGGATGATTACTATGGCACAAATTGGTGCCCCATTCTTAGTTATCGGTTTAATCGCAGTAATTACTTATTTCAAATTATGGAAATATCTATACAAAGAATGGTTCACATCCGTAGACCATAAAAAAATCGGTTTAATGTACTTAATTTGTGCAGTATTAATGTTCGTTCGTGGTGGTATTGATGCGTTATTACTTCGTACTCAATTAACTATTCCGGATAATACTTTCTTGGAATCAAATCACTATAACGAAATTTTTAGTACGCACGGCGTTATCATGATTATCTTTATGGCTATGCCATTCGTTTTCGGTTTATGGAACGTTGTTGTTCCTTTACAAATTGGGGCTCGTGATGTGGCATTCCCTGTAATGAACAACATCAGCTTCTGGTTATTCTTTGTTGGTATGATTTTATTTAACCTATCATTTATCGTAGGTGGATCACCAGCAGCTGGTTGGACAAACTATGCTCCACTAGCAGGAGAATTTAGTCCTGGTCCAGGAGTTAACTACTACTTAGTAGCAATTCAAATTTCAGGTATCGGTACTTTAATGACAGGTATTAACTTCTTTGTAACAATACTTAGATGTAAAACACCTACTATGAAGTTTATGCAAATGCCTATGTTTACTGTAACTACTTTTATTACGACATTAATCGTAATTTTAGCATTCCCAGTATTCACAGTTGTTCTTGCTTTAATGACAGCTGATAGAGTATTCGGAACTCATTTCTTTACAGTAGCAGATGGCGGTATGCCAATGTTATGGGCAAACTTCTTCTGGGTATGGGGGCACCCTGAAGTTTATATCGTTATCTTGCCTGCATTTGGTATTTATTCAGAAATTATTCCAACATTTGCTCGTAAACGTTTATTCGGTCACCAAAGTATGGTGTGGGCAACTGCTGGTATCGCGTTCTTAAGTTTCTTAGTTTGGGTTCACCATTTCTTCACAATGGGTAATGGTGCTTTAATTAACTCATTCTTCTCAATCTCAACAATGTTAATCGGTGTACCTACCGGAGTTAAATTATTTAACTGGTTATTAACATTATATAAAGGACGTATTACTTTTGAGTCACCAATGTTATTCTCATTAGCCTTTATCCCTAACTTCTTATTAGGTGGGGTTACTGGTGTAATGTTAGCAATGGCATCAGCTGACTATCAATATCACAACACTTATTTCTTAGTAGCTCACTTCCACTATACATTGGTTACTGGTGTAGTATTTGCCTGTCTAGCTGGTTTAATCTTCTGGTATCCTAAAATGATGGGTTACAAATTAAATGAAAAATTAAATAAATGGGCATTCTGGTTATTCATGATTGGATTTAACGTATGTTTCTTACCACAATTCATTCTTGGTTTAGACGGTATGCCACGTCGTTTATACACATATATGCCATCTGATGGTTGGTGGTTATTAAACTTCATCTCAACTATCGGTGCATTAATGATGGCAGTCGGCTTCCTATTCTTAGTAGCAAGCATTATCTACAGCCACATTAAATCTCCACGTGAAGCAACTGGAGATAACTGGGATGGTTTAGGTCGTACTTTAGAGTGGTCAACAGCTTCTGCTATTCCACCTAAATACAACTTCGCAATCACTCCAGATTGGAATGACTATGATACATTTGTTGATATGAAAGAACATGGTCGTCATTTCTTAGACAATCATAACTACAAAGACATTCATATGCCTAACAACACACATACTGGTGTATTTATGGGTATATTCATGTTAGTTGGTGGTTTCTTCTTAATCTTCGAATCTATCATTCCATTCCTAATTTGTGTAGCTGGTATCTTCGGAACTATGATTTATCAAAGTTTCGTACAAGATCACGGTTATCATATTCCAGCTTCTGAAGTTGCTGAAAACGAAGCACGTTTAAGAGAAGCACGTATTAAAGAAAGGGAGGCTGTAGGTCATGAGTCATGATACAAACACTATTGATTCACGTACGCATGAAGGTCAATTGAATAAACTTGGCTTCTGGATTTTCCTTACAGCCGAATTTGCATTATTCGGTACCCTATTTGCAGCGTTATTAACGTTGCAACATGGGGGCGGTTACGGTGGTAAATTGACAACTGAATTGTTTGAATTACCACTTGTCCTAATCATGACATTTGCCTTATTAATCAGTTCTTATACTTGTGGTATTTCAATTTACTACTTACGTAAAGAAGAAAAAGGTAAAATGATGTTTTGGATGATTTTAACAGTAATCCTTGGCTTAGTATTTGTCGGATTCGAAATTTATGAATTTGCACATTATGCTTCTGAAGGTGTAACACCTAAAGTAGGCTCTTACTGGTCAAGTTTCTTCATCCTATTAGGTACACATGGTGCCCATGTTTCATTAGGTATCGGTTGGATTATTTGTTTATTAATCCAAGTAGCAACACGTGGATTAAATAAATTTAATGCTCCAAAATTATTTATAGTAAGTTTATACTGGCACTTCTTAGATGTTGTATGGATCTTCATCTTTACTGCCGTATATATGATAGGGATGGTGTATAGCGGATGAACACAATCGTAAAACATACAGTTGGCTTTATTGCTTCAATCGTTTTAACGTTATTAGCAGTTTTTGTAACTCTATACACAAACATGACATTCCATGCTAAAACAACAATTATCTTTGGTTTTGCTTTCATCCAAGCTGCATTACAATTATTAATGTTCATGCACTTAACTGAAGGTAAAGATGGACGTTTACAATCTGCCAAAGTTATCTTTGCGATTATTATTACTTTAATCACAGTTATTGGTACTTATTGGGTTATGCAAGGTGGACATTCTAGTCACTTATAATTCAATTTCTACCTTTCTTAAAAAGCCTGTACGAGTTTTTTAACTTGTACAGGCTTTTTGTTTTGTTTATATTAATTACTTCTTTGTGTATGATAGATATAAGAAAAAGTAAAAATCTTTGGAGGTGTATTCATGTCATTACCTATTATTATTGATACTGATCCAGGTATAGATGATGCAGCAGCAATCGCTCTTGCATTATCTCATACAAAATTTGATGTCAAAATGATTTCTACTGTAAATGGAAATGTAGGTGTTGAGAAAACCACAGCGAATGCTTTAAAATTAAAAGCCTTTTTCAACAGTGAGGTCCCTATTCATAGAGGAGCTTCTCAACCATTAATAAGTGAAATACAAGATGCTAGTCATATTCATGGAGAAAGTGGTATGGATGGCTATCAATTCCCTACAATTTCTACTTCAGATTTAGCGTCTTCTCATGCTGTAGAAGCTATGAATGAGATATTAAGTCATTCTAATGAACCTATTACTCTTGTAACTTTAGGCCCTTTAACAAATATAGCTCTACTTTTTAATACGTATCCTGAATGCAAAAACCATGTTAAAGAAATTATTATGATGGGTGGTAGTACTGGAAGAGGTAATGTTACTCCCCTAGCTGAATTTAATATTTATTGTGATCCTGAAGCAGCTCATATCGTTTTTAATGCTGGTTTACCTTTAACGATGATTGGCTTAGATTTAGCGCGTCAATCATTATTTACTCATTCTTATTTAGACACTCTTAAAGATAAAAACAACACAACACAAATGTTGTATCATATTTTCCAACACTATCGCGGTGAAGATTTTAAAGAAGGAATAAAACTATATGATGCATTTACGATTCTTTATTTACTTGATCCTAAGAGTTATGAAATTAAAGAAGCAGATGTGCAAATTGAATTACAAGGGTCACTGACTCGTGGTGCTACTGTAGTTGATTTTGAATCTTCCTATCCTAATTGTTCTGTAGTCGTATCAAGTATAAATGAACATTATAAAACAATATTTTTAAATACTTTAAAAAATTAAAGGTCGAAACAATTAATGTTCCGACCTTTTAATATTTAATTTTACTCTTATTGATAATAAGATTGTTGATTTAGTATTTTATGATAAATATATGAGATTCGATTTTCATTTGTTACTTTAGAATTATCACCTATATTTGAAGCAAGTACGATGACATAATGTTGATTGAAATAGACGGTAAATATTTGTCCATAGAATACACCATTAATTCTGTTATATTGCGGTGTAACATAAAATCCGTAACGATAAGATTCAGGATATGCTGTTGTTCCTAATTGCTGAGTCAGTGGTATTGACACTGATTCACTAAAAATATTATTATTTTTTAAATTATTTACTAAATGAGCCATATCATATGTTGTCATATATAAATTACCCGCTCCATAATATTGAGCTAATATATTTGGTTTCATAGCAGTTAATTTACCGTCAATCATTTTATATCCTGTAGCCATATATTTTTTATATGGTTTTTCATTAAAGAAAGCACTATGTTGTAAACTAAATGGTTGTGCTAAATCATCATAATAATTCGCAGCATAGGGTTTATGTGTGACTACTTCTATTACTTGAGCAAGCACTAAGTAATTAGCATCATTATATAAATGTTTATGATAAAATTTTTCATCAATTCCCCTTGCTTGTATTGCATGTACTGCACCATCAAGACTTTTAGTTTTAGGAGAAGCTTCAAATTTATATAGCCCACTTCTATGTAACATTAGATCTTTTAAAGTTATCTTTTTTGTCGTTTCAAACCAAGGTAAATATTTAGTGACAGAATCATTTATATTCACTTTATTTTCATTTTCTAATTTTTTTAGAATTAATCCAGTTGTAAATTTCTGTGCGGAACCAATTAAATACATTGTATTTGGTGAGTTTTTAGTTTTATGATGAAAATTTTGATAACCGTATCCTTTATTCAACTTTAATTTACCATTTTCAAGAACTGTAACTGCCCCATTAAAATGAATTGCTTTTAAATATTCATCAATATTTTTGATATGTGGTTCTTCGACTTCAATTATCTTTAAATGTGGCAATTTCGATACATGATAATCTCTTTTTTGTAAATACGTTTTATTATCATTAATTTTGTTATATTCTGTATCTTTATGATTTGTTTTATATACTTTCATTAAGAATATAACGAATAATGTTACTAAGATGATTAAAACTATGATTAATGTTATTATTTCTATTCTTTTTTTCATTTGCTGCCTCATTACAATTTAATAAAAACTATTAACTCTACACTATTTTATTAATTTTTTATTCTTTCAATAAATTATATTATATATTATCCCCCCTAAAATATCATCTTTAATATATCTTACTCCGACTATTTTTTATTACATCATTCTTTAGACCGATAAAGTAAATTTTCAAGCCTGCTTCATTGTAAATAAAAGTTTTTAAACATTATCTTTTTATATTAAAATTAAGTTGTAATTTTAGCCAATTAGTAATACAATTTATGGCTATGGGAGTAATAATTATTATTCTTTTATATTAAAATGGTATGATTAAATTATTAACTTATTTTTTTAATAAATACGTATAGGAGCACATAATTATGAATCGTTTTTTAAAATATTTTATGATGCTATTAACATTATTACTTATTGTTGTTCCTGTCATTTTTATTGTCAATTTATATCATCATTCTGAGAATGCTTTGCAATCTTCATATAATAAATCTGATGCAAAACGTCATTCTACTTTAAGAAATAGCAAAATAAACCCTTCTAAAAACGCTATATCAATATTATTTCTTGGGATAGACGATAATGAAGGTAGACGTAAAAATGGTCAAACGACTGAACATTCAAGAACTGATTCAATGATTTTAGCAACACTTAGTCCAAATAAACAACAAATCCGTTTATTAAGTATTCCTCGTGATACAATCAGTTATATTCCTAAAGTAGGTTATTACGATAAAATCACACACGCACATGCCTATGGAGGTCCTATTGCTACTATGGATACTGTTGAAGCCACACTTAATGTCCCTGTCGACTATTATGTTCGAATTAATATGGATGCCTTTGTTCAAGCAGTAGATAAATTAGGTGGTATTTATTACGATGTACCTTATGATTTAGATGAACCTAACACAGATGATACTGGAAGAATCAAAGTTAAAAAAGGGTATCACAAATTAAATGGTGATGAAGCTTTGGCTGTAGCACGCACGCGTCATCACGATTCAGATTTGAAACGTGGCGAGAGACAAATGGATTTAATCAAAATTTTATTTCAGAAAGCAAAAAATTTAGATTCATATGACAGACTAGATGAACTCGTTCAAATAGTAGGTAAAAATGCTAAACATAACCTAACAACGGAAGAAATTAAATCGATAGCTTCAATTTATTTATCTGATAATATAGACTTTAAAAAGTCTCAACTTAAAGGTGACAATGATTATTTAAATGGTATCTACTATTATCACCCTAGCATTAAGAGCATATTAAAATATTCAAATTTATTGCGTTCTGATTTAGGACTATCTAAAATAACAGATAAGAATGATTTATTGGATGAAAGAGTCATTAAACATTATGGCAATCTAGTACCGTTAACACCTATTGATTCGTTTCTGTTAGAAAATAGTCAAAAAGATACCACAACAGATGAAAACTCTATTCAAAATAATGATACTAACCCTTCTACGCAATCACAATCAGAACAAAATCCATCTGATAGTACTATGGTTCAGCAAGATCAAACGAGTAATCAAGTCAATAGCAACAATCCAGACAACTCAAACGACTTCAACAATCAAAATGAAATAAATCAATTATATTAATTTGAGAGGAGCACGTAGAATGTCACGCAAAACATATGAAAAAATTGCTAATATTAACGGTATGTTTAACGTATTAGAACAACAAATTATTCATAGTCAAGACATGGCTTTATTCAGAAGTGAATTCTTTTATGTTAATCATGAACATCGTGAAAACTATGAGGCATTATTAGTATACTATGGTGAAAATTCAGTGAATCCAATTGTAAATGGAGCTTGTTACATTGTTGCTTTACCTGAAATTTTTAATAAAGTAGATGTATTTGAATCTGATTTACCCTTTTCTTGGGTATATGATGAAAATGGAATTACAGAAACAATGCAAAGCATTAGTATTCCTTTGCAATATTTAATTGCAGCTGCTTTAGAGGTGACAGACGTTAATCTTTTTAGACCTTCAGGTTTCACTATGGGTATGAATAACTGGAACATCGCACAATTAAGGATCTTTTGGCAATATTGCGCAATTGTTCGCCAAGAAGCATTATAATTTATTACTCCTTTTTACTTTTTAGTAAAAGGAGTTTTTTTTCTATATTTAAATAATATAAAATGATTCTATACAATGATTGAGTTTATTTAATTTAAGAGAGTAGGTAAATGTCACATGTTTAGAGAAGTAATTAATCAATCTATGCTTTCTGACTGTTTTGAAATTAGAAAGTCAGTTTTTGTAGAAGAGCAAGGGGTTCCATTAGAAAACGAATTAGATGCATTTGAAAATACTTCTACTCATATTATTGGATATCACGATAATCATCCATTTGCTTGTGCACGATTTCGTCCATATGAAGATGGTATAAAAGTAGAACGTGTAGCAATTTTAAAACCTTATCGCAATAAAGGATTCGGTAAAACATTAATGAACACGATTGAAAGTATTGCAAAACGAAAACATCATCATAAACTTATTTTAAACGCACAACTACAAGCTAAACCGTTCTATGAAAAACTAGGTTATGTTAGTATTGGTCTTCCTTTTCAAGAAGAAAATATTGTTCATATTAAAATGTATAAAATAATTTAAATTATATTTTTCGATACTTGAATTCCATTTACACCAGCTAGATATTTTTTAAAAACAAAATTAAATTTAGTTTACAAATTAGTTAAAAATAATTACTCTTACTTTTCTTGACGTTATAATAAAAAAGTAAATTAAAAAAGGAGCAACTATTATGTCGAAAAAATTTAGCTTTAAATTCCCATCAATGATCGCCCTTACTTTATTTGGTGCAGCATTTACTACACATCATGCTGAAGCCTCTGAAAACAAACAAGAGGCTGCTAATAATGTAATCGATGATCAACAAAATATTGAAAATGCCAATGTAGCTAAACATCAAGTCAGTAATGCAGCTCAAAATATCTCTGGGGTGCAAACTTACCAAGACCCTACATTAGTAAAATCAAATACTACTAATAATACATACACATATGATGCAAAATTAGATCACTTAAATCAATCAGCGTCATCTCAAAATAACTCAACGCGTTCTAATACTAATGATACACTTAAAAACAATGATACAATTTCAAATTATCAATCTGATAATACAAAACATAATAATAATGAAGTAGCTACTACCTCTACTACTTCAACTGATTCAACTAAATTAGTTACATCAGCAGAGTCTAATAATAAAATAAATTCAAATCATGTAACTACTGAAACACAACCAACTCATAATGAAAGTGCTCAAGTTTCAAATACACAAAAGTTAAATACAGATGAGCCTAAAACAACATTAAATAACGTAGATAGTCAAAACAATAGCATATCAAAAACTCAATCAAGCACTACTTTCGTTAATAATAAGCAACAAAAAGTAGATGATGATACGACAACGACAAATAATGACAATAATAAAGTATCAACATCTTCTACTTCTACTACTGAAAGTGACAGTACGTCTAACAATTTATCAAATAAATCAGACAACACTACAGTTAACAATGAAGATACTACTCTTCAAAATAATAATACTCAAACTTCACCAATGCATAATACTTTAAAAGTACGTGCATACAGTGCAGCTTTAAATAATACTAATGTTAATAATAAAACTACAACTTCAACTCAATCAAATGATGCATCTGTCTCTGACTCTACATCATCAGTGTATAAAGGTATCGGTGGAAAAGGTGGTCCAGCTACAGTAAGTACATATTCAACTACTTCTTCACTACCAAAATATGTACCACAAGTTAAATCTTCAATTAATAATTATATTCGCTCAAATAATTTGAAAGCTCCTTCGATTGAAGAACATTATACATCTTACTTCCCTAAATATGGGTATCGAAATGGAGTAGGAAAACCTGAAGGCATCGTCGTTCATGATACTGCAAATGACAATTCAACGATTGAAGGCGAAATTAATTATATGAGAAATAATTATACAAATGCGTTTGTACATGCATTTGTAGATGGAAATCGTATTATTGAAACTGCCCCTACTGATTATTTATCTTGGGGAGCTGGACCATATGGAAATAATCGTTTTATTAATGTTGAAATTGTCCATACACATGATTATGCTTCATTTGCACGTTCAATGAATAACTATGCAGATTACGCTGCTACACAATTACAATATTATGGATTAAAACCAAATAGTGCTGAATATGATGCTAATGGAACAGTATGGACTCATTATGCTATTAGTCGTTATCTTGGAGGTACAGATCACGCTGATCCACATGCCTACTTGAGTAATCATAATTATAGTTATGATGAATTATATGATTTAATTAACGAAAAATATTTAATTAAAATGGGTAAAGTTGCACCATGGGGTACAACATCTACAAATAATTCAACTCCTACTACTAAACCAAGTGTAAATAATAAAAAATTAACAGTAACATCTAATAATGGCTTAGCTCAAATTAAATCAGATAATAGCGGTCTTTATACTACTGTATATGATTCTAAGGGAAAAACAACGAATCAAGTTCATAATACTTTAGCAGTTACAAAATCTGCACAGCTTGGTAAAGATAAATATTACCTAGTATCCGATTATAATAGTGGAAAATTATATGGATGGGTTAAACAAAGTGAAACGATTTATAATAATACTACTTCTAAAACAAAAGTAAATAAATCGTATACTATTAAACCTGGAACGACACTATACACGGTTCCATGGGGTAATTATAATCAAATTGCTGGAACAGTATCTAAATCAAATCAATCTCCATTTAAAGCGAGTGCATCACAACAAGTAGGTAAATCAACTTATGTATATGGTTCAGTAAATGGTTTAACTGGTTGGGTAAGTAAATATTATTTAAATGATATTCAAAACAAAGCGGATACAACTAATGTACTTAATGTTTCTCAATTAAATAACACTTTAGGACAAGTAGCTAAAAAAAATAGTGGTGCTTACACAACAGTATATGACTCATCAGGAAAAATAAATCCTTCTATTAACGGTAATACTTATCGTGTAACTAAAAAAGCGACATTAAATAATAAAAACTTTTATTTGATTTCTGACTTTAATGGTAATCAATCACACGGTTGGATTCCTTCATCAGAAATTAATATTCAAACTACAACACCTATAAATGATGGTATTAAAAATTACAATATCAAAGGAAATAGTAATATATATGAAACACCTTGGGGCAGTTCGTCTCAAATTAAAGCAACTGTTCCTTCAAAGGGAGATGTTCTAAAATCTATAGACGCTTTAAAAGTAGGCTCAAATACGTATCTTCACGGTGTTATCAATAATGTTTGGGGCTGGATTTTATCAGACGATGTTCAAACTGTAAAAACGAGTCAAAAAACAAGTAGTGTTCAAACTGTTTCAAAAATTGCTCAAGTAAATTCAACAAATGATGGTATACGTTCAAGTATTTACGATGCAAGTGGTAAGCATGCAAAGCAATATGCTAACAAAACATATGTTGTAACTAAAGAAAAAAAATTAGATGATAATACATATGTTTTATTATCTAGTACTTCTGGAAATACCCCATTAGGTTGGTATAATGTTAAAGACTTAAATATTAAAAATTTAGATAAAGAACAAAAAGTGAAAGGTACTTATACTGTCAATCAAAATAATAAGGGCTTGTATACGATTGCTTGGGGCACTAATCAACAACGATTAGATAAAAACAACATTGCTAATCAAACTTTCACAGCTTCTAAATCGACAATTGTTGATGGTAAAACGTATTTATACGGTACAGTTAATAATCAAACAGGTTGGATTGCACTAAATGATTTAACTAACGCTTCATCTTTCGATACAGTAGAAGACTATAACGATGATTTAGTTATAACTAATGGTAATAGTTTTTACTATGACGACCCTACTTCAGCTAA
>NZ_KV813756.1:179137-255289 GCF_001813735.1 Staphylococcus sp. HMSC068C09 | reverse complement strand
ACTTCAGCTAAAGGGTACTTACTCAAGCCATTTAATGAACAAATTTTTCAAGTTACAAAACGAAAAGTAGTAAATGGTATCACTTGGTATTATGGTAAATTAAGTAATGGTAAATCAGTATGGATTAAGAAAAGCGATTTACAACAACAATTAGTTAAACTATCTAAAAACTATAGAACACTTGATGATGTCACTAAAATTCAACAAAATGTTTACGGTGCACCACCACAAGTTCAACGTAATAATAGCGGTTGGTCAAATGCAACGTATAGTGAAATTAAAAATGCGATGAACGCGAAAACACTTGCTAAACATCCAACTTTAAAATATCAATTTTTACGTTTAGATCGCCCACAATCATTATCTGTAGATCGTTTAAATCGACTACTTAAAGGTAAGGGAATATTAGAAAACCAAGGTCAAGCATTTGCTAATGCTGCAAAATTGACAGGTGTTAATGAAATTTACTTAATTGCTCATGCCCTACTTGAAACGGGTAATGGCCAATCTAAACTTGCTAAAGGTGCAAATTTGGTTAATAATCAAGTCGTTTCTAATTCCCCTATTAAATACTATAATGTATATGGTATTGGTGCTTATGATTATGCACCACTTGTAAATGGAATTAATTACGCAAAACGATCTGGCTGGAATAGTATTTCTAAAGCTATTATTGATGGAGCTAAATTTATTGCTCAAGATTATATTAAATCTGGTCAAAATACACTTTATAAAATGCGTTGGAATCCTGATCAACCTGGTACACATCAATATGCTACTGATATTAATTGGGCAAATGTGAATGCTGAAGGTTTAAAATACTTATACGATCAAATTAATTCAGTTGGTAAATATTTTGAAATACCAGTATTTAATCAATAATACTACTTGGGAGTGAGACTGAATTCAGTTGCCCTTCAGTTATCGCCTACCCATACTTAAAAGAATCTGAGACACTTATTTCTGTCTCAGATTCTTTTTTGCTCTAAATTTTATATTTCATACAAGCACCCATCTTATTGGACTATGTTATAAAGAACAATAAGATGGGTGCTATGTTAGATATAAAGATGACGACTATTAAGTTTATTTAAAAGATGATTCAAATTATTGATTTCCTCTTCTGTTAAACATTGACATCTCGCTTCGATTAATTCACATCTTGCTATATTGATTTGTTTAATTAAATCTCTAGCTTCAGTTGTTAAACATAAATCCTTACAACGTAAATCTTCGTGTGACTGTTGACTTGTAATATAACCTTTATGAACTAATTTCTTTATCCAACGAGATACAATGGACTGCTCTCTACTAATCTTCATTGTTAAATCATATTGTGATAATCGATCATAGTTATAAAGAATTCTTAATAATTCCAGTTGGTCATTTGTTATATCAGTCCGTTGGCCAAAGCGTCTATTTACTAAATTAAGATCATTGTTTGTTAGGGTAATAAGTTTTTCTAGTTGATTATACATAGCTGTTCTACTCCACTCTAGTAATTGTTTATATTATAAAGTTAATTTTATAATTAGACAATACTATTCAATAAATTGACTAAATTCATTTTAATAATATGATATTATCTATTCATTATACACGATTTCTAATTTTTCTATTTAAATTGAGAGAAAATGAGATTTTATTAATTAAATATTATAAATAAAAATATGATATGATAATTATATTCTATTTCAAAGTAATGAGGTCATAATACTTTGAATGATTATATTTAGAGGTGTAAATATGAAATTAACTTTAAATTCAAATTCTAAGTTTTTAAGAGCGCCAAGTATCCGACAGTTTTCAAGTCGAATAAAAAATATTAACGACTGTGTTAATTTAACTATTGGCCAACCTGATTTTCCAATGCCTGATGTGGTTAAGCAAGCATATATTAATGCAATAAGTGAAGATAAAACAAGTTATTCACATAACAAAGGTCTTACTGAAACGCGTCAAGCGATTAGTCAATATTTTAAACGTAGATATGGATTTTTTTATAGCGAAGAAGAAATTATTGTTACAAACGGTGCAAGTGAAGCGTTAGATACATCGCTAAGAAGTATAATCGAACCTGGAGATGAAATTTTAATCCCTGGTCCTATTTATGCCGGATATATTCCATTAGTTGAAACTTTAGGTGGTAAACCTATTTATATTGATACCACACATTCTGACTTTAAGGTAACACCTGAGCTAATTGAAACTTACTTTACTAATCAAACTAAAGCAATTTTATTAAATTACCCTACTAATCCAACTGGTGTTATATTAGAGCGCTCAGAAGTTGAAGCCCTTGTACATTATTTAAAAACTAAAGAAATATTTATTATCAGTGATGAAATATATGCTGAAAATACGTTTACAGGAACACATACTTCTTTCGCAGAATATGAAGAGATACGTGACCAACTATTACTCATTGGCGGCTTAAGTAAATCACATTCAGCTACAGGCATCCGTATCGGTTTTTTAATCGGTCCTGAATATTTAATTGAAAAATTAACTTTCATGCATGCATATAACTGTATTTGTGCTAATGTTCCTGCTCAAATTGCTTGTATCACTGCATTAAATGAGGGCTTAGAAGCACCAAAATATATGAACGAAGCTTATATTGAACGCCGTGATTATTTAAAAGATAAATTGTTATCTCTAGGATTCGAACTTGAAGCTCAACCTGAAGGTGCATTTTATATTTTCCCAAGTATTAAACGATTCACTAATAATGATTTTGACTTTTGTGTCAATGTACTGGAAGAGGCACATGTTGCGATGGTGCCAGGCTCTTCTTTCACAGATATAGGAAAAGGCTATATTCGTATTTCTTATGCTTATGAAATGAACGTCTTAAAAGAAGGTATGCGTCGTTTAGAATTATATTTAAAAGAACACTATCCTAACGTGTTAGATAATTAAAAAAAACGCAAGATTGACTAAGTCAATTTTGCGTTTTTTTATTACTATTATTTATGGGAATTTAGGGAATTGATCAAAATCAGGATCGCGTTTTTCTTTAAATGCGTCACGACCTTCTTTTGCTTCATCAGTAGTATAATACAGTAATGTAGCATCTCCAGCCATTTGTTGTAAACCAGCTAAACCATCTGTATCTGCATTCATTGCAGCTTTTAAGAAACGTAATGCTGTTGGTGAATGTTTCATAATGTCTTTACACCAAGCTACTGTTTCATCTTCTACTTTATCTAAAGGTACTACAGTATTAACTAAGCCCATTTCTAATGCCTCTTGAGCATTGTATTGACGACATAAGTACCAAATTTCACGTGCTTTTTTGTGGCCTACGATACGAGCTAAGTATCCTGAACCATAACCAGCATCAAATGAACCTACTTTAGGTCCAGTTTGACCAAAGATTGCATTATCTGCAGCAATTGTTAAGTCACATACTACATTTAATACGTTACCTCCACCAATTGCATAACCTCTAACCATTGCAATAACTGGTTTAGGAATAACACGAATTAAACGTTGTAAATCCAATACATTTAAACGAGGAATTTGGTCTTCACCAACATAACCGCCATGTCCACGTTTCTTTTGATCTCCGCCTGAACAAAACGCTTTATCGCCTTCACCTGTTAAGATAATAACAGAAATATTTTGATCATCACGTGCTCTAGTAAATGCATCAATCATTTCAGCTACTGTTTTAGGTGTAAATGCATTACGTACTTCTGGTCGGTTAATTGTTACTTTTGCAATTCCTTCGAAGAATTCATATTTAATTTCATCATATTCTTTTAGTGTTTCCCACTGTCTAGTCATTTTGCTCCTCCTTTAAAAAGCCTAATACTATTGTATCAAATTCCGCTTCATCTTCCACATGAATTGTGTGACCTACATTTTTTAAAATATGGATTTGATAGTTTTTAATTTCTTGTGCCATTTTTTTAGCAGTATTAACGAATTTTTCATCTAATTCTCCTGCTAGAATAAGGCAATCACTTTTTATACGCTTAATATCTCCCCATAAATTAGGCATATGTCCAGTCCCATAATCTCTTAAAGCTTTCGCTAATTTATTAGGATCCTGCGAAAGTCGCATACGACGCATTGCCTGTTTTTTATTATCATCTAATAGATATTGTGTTTGAAATAAAGGGAGTTTTTCCCAATCATTTACAAACACTTCAATTCCAGCTATTTCTAATACACGTCCACGTGCTTGATCGATAGCCTGTCGTTCTTTACGTAAGGTTTCGTCAGCAATGCCTGGCGATGTACTTTCTAATATTAATTGTTTGATTTCATATTGACCATATATTGTATAGTAAAGTGCTACGCGCCCACCCATTGAATAGCCTAATAAACTGAATTTATATTTCTCAAATTGAGATAAAACTCGATTTATTTGTTCCGTTATATACGGAAAGTCCCATGTTTGATCTATAGGTGAGTCATCTTTGCCATGTCCAGGTAAATCAATAGTTAAAATATTACATTGAGTAAGAAAAGCCTCTATATGATTCATATACGTTTGACTATCACTAATAAAACCATGAAGTAAAATTAATAATTGATTGCTTGGATGATCAGATTTATAAAAATTATAATGTAACATTTAAAATCTCACTCAATTTCTGATATAAAAGTTGATGTTGTTCTAAGTTATCTTCACGATTTGTAATCATTTCATATATATATGAATTCATATTTGAAAATGATACTTGAGAAAAATCGGTAATATTATTCAAACGTTTAAATGAAAAATCATATAACATGGCAGTATACTCAAAATTTAGTCCAGTTGGTGTACCAAATAGACGTTCAAAGTATTGCTCTGCTGCTGTTTTTTGAGGCAAATAAGAAAATATACCTCCACCATCGTTGTTAAGTATAACAATATTAATATGAATATCGTTTAATTTAGCCATTAATAATCCATTCATATCATGATAAAAAGCTAAATCTCCAATCAGTAATGTCACTCTTTTATGTACTGCCATACCTAAAGCAGTAGAAATAACGCCATCAATACCATTTGCACCTCGATTAGCATACACTTCTACTTCACTATCAAATAATAAATTATCTACATCACGAATAGGCATACTATTACTTACAAATAATGCATCATCTTTAGTGAGTTTTTGAATCAGTGTACTTACAAATGCTGATTCATCTGTCGCTTGAGACATATGTTGAGTGATTGCTTTACGAGATTGTGCTTCTATAGATTGCCAACGTTCAATCCAATCCTTACGATTTACTGTTGGTTCATTCACTAAACTTCTGAAGAAATCATTTGCTGATATTTCATATGAGATGTGTGGCGGTGTTGGAAATACATCAATTTTATCATTATTTTGAACTAATATTTGAAATGCATTTGTGCGTGTAAGCCATTGATTTAATTTTTTAGAAATAACTGGTTTACCTACACGTATAATAAAATCAGCATCAATATTTAAATGAGAACGGTATAATAAATCATATGTTGTAATGACATTAGGATGATTAAACTTGCGTAATTGACTAAGTGGATCTGCAAGAATTGGTAAATCATGAATTGTAGCGTAAGTTAAAATTTGATCGACTGCTTGGTGCTGCATATCCCCTACAATAATAAGACCTTTCTTATCTTTTAATACATTTTTTATATCTTGTATATCTATATTTTTTTGATAATGAGGCAATATTTTATGTTCAGATTTTAAATTCTCAGTCATTTCAAGATCTGGTGTTAACGGTTCTCTAAATGGTAAATTAAAATGTATTGGACCACGGTGTGGACCATATAAATATTGACTTGCAATTTGCATTTGATAATTGATAGTATTGAGCATTTCTTGACTGCCATCAGCTACAGGCATATCAAATTGGAAGTTAATATAATTTGCAAACATATTGACTTGGTTAATCGCTTGTGGTGCGCCTACACTTCTAAGTTCGTGTGGACGATCGCTAGTTAATACTATAAGCGGTATACGGCTGATTTGACTTTCGGCTATAGCTGGCGTGTAATTAGCAGCCGCTGTTCCAGAAGTACATAAAATCGCAACTGGACGTTCGCTTCCTTTAATTAATCCTAAAGCAAAAAAAGCTGCGCTACGTTCATCAGGATGTATCCAAGTTTTTATATTTGGATGCGCTTCAAATGCAATCGCTAAAGGAGTCGAACGTGAGCCCGGACTAATAACGACTTCTCGCACACCATAGGCATATAACTCTGATGCAAATGTATAAACTTGTTTAGTTAAAGCTTCTTTATGATTCATTCTCATTCACTACTCCTAAAGCATTCATCATTGGTGAAAATTTCACCGACGTTTCTTCAACTTCACTTTCAGCATTAGAATCTTTTACGATACCACAACCTGCAAATAAAGTAGTTTGATTTTGTTTAATTAACATAGAACGAATAGCCACAATAAATTCACAATCATCATCTACATCGATATATCCAACTGGAGACCCATATAATCCTCGTGTACCAAACTCATTTTTTTCAATATAATCAACTGCTTCTTTCTTAGGATAACCACCTAAGGCAGGTGTAGGATGCAACTCATCAATTAAACTAATATACGAATGATTCAATAATGTTCCTTTTATTTCAGTATACAAATGATACATATGATCATTTTTTAAAATATTAGGTTTTTGATTGTACTCTACATTTTCTACATAAGGTTCAATATCATTTAAAATACTTCTAACGACAAATTGATGTTCACCTAGATTTTTACTGTCTTGTAGAAATGCTTGAACATTTTTTTCATCTTTTTCAGCATCTTGTGTTCGAGGAATGGTTCCTGCTACAGCCTTCGTAGATAATACACCGTCTTCAACTTTTAATAATTGCTCTGGTGTTTGAGAGAAGAATACAGATTGGTTAGACTCTAGAATAAATAAGTAACTATTTTTCTCATTGTTTAACGCACGATTAAGTACATAAGGAATACTAATTGGCTTATCAAACTTAATTAAACGACGTCTCGCAAGCACTACTTTTTGATCTTTATCAAGTTGTTCAATCGTATGACTTACAAGATCTTTCCACTCATCAACATAAATATCTTCCATGCGTGTTACATTGCCTAAAGCTGTCTCTCGTTCTGTCGTATCGACTTGAGTATTTTCAAAATAATTAATAATTTGATTTAATTTTTCCATTTCAAATTGAGCTTTTTCAACTGTATATGTCAAAATGGTTTGATTGTTAACTGAAGAAATAAGTACTTCAGGTACCACAAAATGATTAATCCCAAATTCACGCCACTCATCATCAGACTTATGATTTGAAAATTGGAATCCCCCTACTATTTTAAGGTGATGCTTTTGCGTATTAACATGAATTAGTTCTACATCGTTTTTAAATTTTTCCCATTCCCGAAAGATAGATTGTTTATTTTCAAAGTTATTCTTAAACCTTTGAATTGCATGATAGCCGAAAAATGAAGACATATTATCGTTTAATCGCAAATAAAATCGATCTCCAGCTTGTTTTTCAGTTAAATTAAATAATTCACTTGGTGTTAAAGATTTATTTAACACGACTTCAACAGAAACCCAGTTTTTATTGCTTTCATATATAGATTCCATAATTTTGTCTTCCATTAGGTTGGCAGCCATTCATTTCACTTCTTTCATTATCTTTTTTTACTCATTAAAGTATTGTAACATTTTTCGTTATTCATCGTATCATAATTGCTTAATCAATTTAGAGAAATATTTCACGTTGATTGACCTTTCTTACCTATTCCTATAAAATACATATGTTAAAACTTTATATTATAAGAGGTAGATTACATTATGGCAGATCAATATCAACAATATTCAACTGTTAGAAAATATTGGCATTTAATGAGACCTCATACTTTAACCGCGTCTATTGTCCCTGTATTAGTAGGAACAGCGACAGCTAAACTTTTCTTACTGGGCAGTCAAGATCATATTAAATTCAGCCTATTCTTAGCAATGTTAATCGCATGCCTTTTAATTCAAGCAGCGACTAATATGTTTAATGAATATTATGATTTTAAAAAAGGATTAGACGATCATACATCTGTAGGCATCGGTGGCGCGATTGTTCGAAATGGTATGAGTCCAAAACTTGTCATGAATCTAGCAATTGCTTTTTATATTATTGCCGCTTTACTTGGTATATATCTAGCTGTTAATAGTTCATTTTGGATTATTCCAGTTGGTAT
Organism: Staphylococcus sp. HMSC068C09; assembly: GCF_001813735.1. Classification (NCBI taxonomy): domain Bacteria; kingdom Bacillati; phylum Bacillota; class Bacilli; order Caryophanales; family Staphylococcaceae; genus Staphylococcus; species Staphylococcus sp. HMSC068C09. The sequence goes on along the minus strand of NZ_KV813756.1, from coordinate 247,109 downwards.
TGTATGTATGGCAATTGGTTATTTATATACTGGTGGACCTATTCCTATTTCATGGACGCCATTTGGTGAATTATTCTCCGGATTATTTATGGGTATGATTATCATTTTACTTGCATTCTTTATTCAAACAGGTAATGTGAATAGTTTTGTTGTTTGGATTAGCTTACCTATTGTCATTACAATCGGGTTAATTAATATGGCTAATAACATTCGTGACCGTGTTAAAGATAAAGCAAGTGGTCGTAAAACCTTGCCTATTTTATTAGGTAAAAAAGCTTCTATTACGTTTATGGCAGCAATGTATATCTTAGCTTACTTAATCGTAATATTTACTGCTTTATTCAAATCAGGTGGCTCATTATTCTACTTGTTAGTATTATTCTCATTCCCAATGCCAATCAAAGCAATTCGCCGTTTTAATAAAAATGATACACCAGCAAGCATGATGCCAGCGATGGCAGCGACTGGCAAAACGAATACAATCTTTGGTATTTTGTACGCTTTAGGTATTTATATCAGCGCACTTTTAGGTGGTATCTAATTTATTTTAACCAGCATTGTTCTTTTTTAACAATGCTGGTTTTTTTATTATTATATATATATCATATGTAGATAATCATGGCCATATAAATTAATATCTTCAACCCATTTGAAACCTAGTTGTTTATAAAGTTTAAGTGCTTTCTCATTATTATAATCACAATTTAAACTCCATTTTTTATTAAAACTTGTGGTGATCAAGTGTTCCAACAATTGTGTCGCAATACCTTGTCCTCTATAATCAGGCGATGTGACCACTGCTTCAATATACCACTCATCATTTTTAGCTTCTTTTATAGGTAAAGGTGTTCCAACTAATCTGATATCTTCTTCAAGAGGCAGTTGGTTCCATTGTTCTTCGTACTCCATTTCTTTTGAACCATCATAAGCGATAATACAACCGGCCACTTCATTATTCTTTTCATATACCCATATATTTTTATAATAGGTACGATAATGTACATTAACTATACTAAGTTCAAGCAAATTAATCATACGTTTTTTAGAAATTTCCTTTACAATGTCAAGTTCCATATCTTTCCATATTAAATAATAAAGTTTTGCAATTTGCTTATTATCACTTGGTGTCGCTTTTCTAATCATATTTATCCCTCCATCTACATCATACTCATCTTCTTACAAGAAATTAAATATTATAGTAAGTATAAACTGATTCTTTTATAAGTGACATTCTTGATTTTAGTCATAAATTACTTACAATATAAAAATAAGGAGGCATCCATAATATGAGAGTAAACAAAACATTATATGTATTATGTGCATTGTTCTTAGGTGGTGTTGGGATTCACAAGTTCTATGCAGATAAAGTTGGACAAGGTGTATTACATTTGGTCTTCTTTTGGACACTTATTCCAACAATTGTTTCGATTATTCATGGCATTATCATTATCTTTACTACTAAAGCTGATAATAATGGATATATTTTTATACCCAGATAAAAACAAGCGAAAGTTTTTAAACTTTCTTCTTTAAATTAAAGAAAATGGGGTATAAATTAATAATAGTTTTAAAAAGGAGAATGTGACTATGAAAAACTTTATTAAACGTATTGTGAGAACAATTATTACAGGCTATGTCTTAAAATGGATTAAAAATAAAATAGAAGGAAATTCAAAAAGAAAATAATTTAAAAAGGTCTATTCACTTTATTTTAGAGAATAGACCTTTTTATAGTGATTCATTGGAACCGGATTTACTCATTGAGAAATGCCTCCAAATGTTTTAATTCAGTAGTATATTGATTAAAATCATCTTCATTTCTATTAACCAAAGCTTCATCAATTAATGTTACAAGTTGTTTCTTTCTTTCTAAACGTAACGCTTCGTCAATCACAAGTTCTACACCTAAATCATTCACCGTCGTTACAAATTCTTCTAGTGTGGTATGTTTAACATTTGTATTGTAATACATAAGATTCACTACCTTTCTATTAATTTAAAAATAGTATACAAGCTTTTTATTTTGAAATCAATGAATATTCAGACTTTTCTAAATAAATTAGTGTAATTTTATTTTTAAATAATAACTTGACAACATATACTTTTTTTATATAATAATTTTATATTATTAATCACTCTTCGTGTTTAATAATAAATAATTAAATAAGGAGCTGATCTTATGACTCAGTTCAATAAACCTCCTAATACGATTTATGTCATACGTAAAGGTGATATGGTGATTAGACCTACATTTGACGATCATCAACAACCGAACGGCTCAGAAATCCTCAAATTCGATACCTCACGAGAAATAAGTCCTTTTAAAACTCAAAAAATTATTGAACGATCTTGTAGATTTTATGGCAATAACTACTTAAGCAAGAAAGCTGAAACTCAACGCATTGCTGGAATAACTAGTAAACCTCCCATCCTTCTCACACCATTGTTTCCAACTTACTTTTTCCCAACACATTCAGACCGTTTAGAAGAAAATATATGGATTAATATGCATTATATTTCTGATATTAAGCCATTAAAAAACAGAAAGAGTAAAATTATCTTTGCAAATCAAGAAGCACTAACATTAAATGTATCTTTTCATAGTTTATGGCATCAATATTCTAATTCTATTTTCTATTACTATATGATTGATAAACAAGCAAGAATGAAATCTAATAATCCAGATATGCCAATCGATTATGAAAAAACATCTTTAAATATTTTTGAGGCACTTTCACACTATTCTTTATTAGAAGATAAATAGCTGTATGTTTATTTTTAAAATATACGGAACGATTATATTAATTTAGTGTAAATGTTCCGTATATTTTTTAAAGATAATCTCTTGCAAATTTTAAGATTATTGATATAATTGTATTTGTATTGATTGAAGAACACGTTATATTATTCCGCAGTAGCTCAGTGGTAGAGCTATCGGCTGTTAACCGATCGGTCGTAGGTTCGAATCCTACCTGCGGAGCCATATGGAAACGTACTCAAGTTGGCTGAAGAGGCGCCCCTGCTAAGGGTGTAGGTCGCGAGAGCGGCGCGAGGGTTCGAATCCCTCCGTTTCCGTCATTTGACTCTTTACTTTTTAAGTAAAGAGTTTTTTTTATAAAAAAAGAGCCAATGTTTCTACAATTTGACTCCTTTTTTATATTTAAACTAATACGCCATTAACTTCAATATACTGTCTTTATCAATATCACCAAAGTAATGATAAAAGTCATAGTCTTCCATTACTTCTTTTATATGAGTATAATCGTGTAATATTCCTACTAAAGCATCTTCTAATTCATTGACATTTCCTTCTCCAAAGAAATCGCCAAAGATTTTAGCATGTTCAATTTTTCCTTTTTTGACATCAAATTTAACTTGAATGAATCCTTTTTCAAACTTCTCGTCCCGTTCAAAATTATATTTAGGATTTTTACCATAATTCCAATCCCAAGTACGATATTTTTCATTGCTTAATTGCTTAATATTGTTCCAGTCTTCTTCCGTTAAATGATATTCCTCTACTTCATGCTCACCAAAGATGTTTTTTAAAATAATTTGCTTAAATTGATCAATTGTAATAGAGTCATCTAAAAATTCTTCAATATTTGCTACGCGTTTACGTACAGACTTCACACCTTTAGATTGAATTTTTTTAGGATTCACTTTTAATGCGTTTTGTACTTCTTCTAAATCACTATTTAGCATTAATGTACCATGACTAAACATACGATTTTTAACCTTAACCATAGCATTTCCAGAAATTTTAGCTGCGCCTACTTGAATGTCATTACGGCCTGTCATTTCTGCATCTACACCCATAGATTGTAAAGCTTGAACAATAGGCTCAGTAAATTTCTTGAAGTTATGAAAACTGTTACCATCATCACTCGTTACAAAACTAAAATTCAAATTGCCTTTATCATGGTACACAGCTCCTCCTCCAGAAATTCGTCGTACAACATGAATATGATGCTCATCTACATACTGTTTATTAACTTCTTCAATTGTATTTTGATTTTTACCTACAATGATTGAGGGTTCATTAACATAAAATAAAAAGTAACTATCATCTGCAGGTAAATATTTAAGTACATATTCTTCCATGGCTAAGTTAATTGTAGGATCAGTAATATTATTATTACTTACAAATTTCATAGCTCTCACCTTTCTCTTTCTTTTAAAATTTAATAATGCAATATATCTTCCACTATCGATTATTTAACTTAATTATGGCATTATTTTCAAAAATAATATAATATTTTCTGATTTTAGTATATATTTGTTTATTTGTAGTGTAAATTTTAGTACAATATAGTCTAGCTATGATTTGAGGAGGACTCGAAATGACTGTTGCAGAAGTTGGAAATATTGTAGAATTTTATGACGGTTTAAGAGGCCGTGTTGAAAAAATTAATGATAATTCAGTTATTGTTGATTTGACAATTATGGAAAATTTTAATGAACTAGATTTACCTGAAAAAACAGTTATTAATCACAAACGATATAAAATCGTTGAATAAGAAGGTTAATATTAAATGAAAAATACATCTAAACCCTTAATTTGGTTTGTTGCAAGTTTTATTGTATTTCATCTTATCTTATTTATAATGTGGGGAGAACATCAAGAATATTGGTATTTATATACTGGTATAATGTTAATTGCTGGCATTAGTTATGTATTTTATCAACGTGATATCACATCAAAACGTCTATTAACCTCTATTGGTGTGGGCGTAATCACAGGTGTTGTATTAGTGATAATACAACTTATATTTTCATTTATATCGTCACAAATTACTTATACCGAATTAATTAAAGAATTATCAAGAACAGGTGTATATTTTAAATGGCAAATGTTAGTTACTATCTTATTTGTCATCCCTTGTCATGAGTTATACATGCGTGCTGTCTTACAAAAAGAGTTAAATAAATTTAGACTACCTCGCTGGCTAACAATTTTAATACCTGCATTATGTTCTAGTTCTTTATTTATCTATCTTGATAAATGGTGGATTGTTATTTTTATCTTTATAGCTCAAGTCATATTATCATTGAGTTATCAGTATACAAGACGTATTGTTACATCGTCTTTAGGTCAAATTGTTGCCATCATTTTATTACTTATCTTTCATGGATAAAAACCTTTTCTTAGTTGCTAAAACTAAGAAAAGGTTTTTTTAATTGGTATCACGATTCATTTCAATAACGATATTCTTTTTTTATTTAAAACATAACTATCTACATACAAAAAAGAGTGGGATAACGAATTCAAAATGAATGTATCCCACTTTCCTTTTTTAGTTATCCAATTTGAATTCTCTCTTTTGGATAACTAAATTTATCAGGTTCTTTACGACCAGATATCATAATAATAAATGATATTAAACCGACACGTCCTATAAACATAAGAAGCATTAAGACGACCTTGGTAATACTGCTAATATTATCTGTCACCCCAAGTGATAAGCCACATGTTCCAAACGCAGACATGACTTCAAAAAACACCTGTAAGAATGATAAATTATTGGCTTCTGCTGCTAATATAATAATGATGCTTACAAAAGTAAGTACTGTCGCCATTATAAACACAGCAAAAGAACGTTGTATATCGATGGTATGAATTTCTCTATTAAATACTTTAATCGATGATTTTTCTGTATTGTTATTAAAATTAATCACAAATAAAATAAGTATCGCAAATGTCGTTGTTCGAATACCTCCTCCTACTGAACTCGGAGAAGATCCAATAAACATGAGAATACTCATAATGACATTTGTTGCATCACTAAAGTGTGTCACATCAATGGTTTGTAATCCAGCACTACGTGTAGTTGCAGATTGAAATAATGCATAGAATAAAGATTGATGCCAATTATATCCTTTGAATGCATGATTATACTCAAGTGCTAAAATAGATAAAAATCCAAATATAAATAAGAAAAAGTAAGTCGTTGTTGTAATTTTAGTAAATAAAGAAAATCTAAAATGACTTACCCTATTTCGTATATAAGCTCTGATTTCAAGTAATACTGGAAAACCAATAGACCCAAGAATAATTAAAAACATTACAATAGTTTGTACAAAGTAATCTTTGGCATATGGAACTAGTGATTGGCCAGTAATATCTAACCCACCATTTGTAGTAGCTGAAATAGATACAAACAAACCTTGCATTAAAGCATTTTTTAAATCAGGATTGTCTCTGTAAAAATAAAATGCAAGCAAGAGTGCACCTACAATTTCGATAGTCATGATGGTTTTAACAATTTCAATAATAAGCTTAACTGTCCCACTCATTGTGTCTTTATTATTATCAAGCATGATAAGTTGACGTTCGCGCATACCAATATGTTTACCAAGTACTACCCACAACACTGTACCTATCGCCATTACACCTATGCCACCGATGTTTAAGATAATTAAAATGATAAGTTGGCCAAATGATGAATAGGTATCAATAATACTGACTGGCGTTAAACCGGTCACACTAATTCCAGATACAGCTACAAACAATGTATCTATAGGACTCACCTTCACGCCAGGTTTATGTACAAAAGGTAAATTGAGTAATAAAAATGCAACGACAATTGCAATTAAATAATATAAAACAATACCTTGTTGAGGCGTTGATTTTTTGAATAATTTACTGAAAATAGACATTAGTTTGTCACCTCAATGTCATTTCAAATTAATTTCTATATCTTGAATATTTCCATCTCTGTAAATTTTAGCGGTTAACGTTTTTAAATCTTGTCGATGGTTAAACAGGATGTGTCTATACTGCAAATTATCTTTTAATGTTTTACCTTCTAATTTTACAATGACATCACCAATTTTTAAACCTGATTTTTTACCTAAACCGTCATCTTTTAATTTTTTCACTAAAATCCCATCATTTATATCATTAGGTAATTTTAAAAGTGAGCGTTCATAATGATTTAAATCATTTACATTTTCTAAAGCTATTCCAGTATTGGGGTAATTTACTTTCCCATTTTTCTCAAGCTCTTTAGCGATTGATTTAGCTTCATTAATGGGAATAGCAAAACCCATTCCTTCTATACTTGGCATATTAATTTTTAATGAAACGATACCAATAAGCTCTCCATCTTTATTAACTACAGCTCCACCTGAATTTCCTGGATTAACAGAAGCATCAATTTGGAACGTTTGCATCAATTCATCATTTTTATTATCTTTATCAAAATCAACAGGAACCAACCGATTTAGCCCCGAAATAATCCCTTTTGATACCGTATTTCTAAACTCTTCTCCTAGAGGATTACCTACAATTAATATCGATTCCCCTAAAACTAATTTATCTGAATTTCCAATATGGATAGAATTAATATTTTTATCATTGATTTTTGCTTTCACTACTGCAATATCTGACCATTTATCCTTTCCGACCACGTCACCTTTTATACTTTTATTCTCTCCATATGTAATCTTAACTTTATCTGCTTCACCAACAATATGTGTATTTGTTAATACAAAAAAAGTATCGCCTACAGTTTTGTAGACGACACCTGAGCCAAGTTCACTATCTAATTTTGAATTTGTTTTTTGAACTGAAGTATTCTTAGGTGCGTCACTTTCTACTGTTACCACTGATCTGACAGTATTATTAGCGTTTTTCATAGTTGTTGTGTACTTCTTATCTTGTGTATGTGTTTGATTTGAATGTTGTTCTTGTGAAGGTTCAGTAAAAATAGCTTTTACTAAAACTAAAATTAATATTAACGCAATTGCGATTAAAATTTTAATCCAATGTTCTTTTAAAAAGTCAACGACTTTATTTTTTGTATCATTTGATGATTGTTCATGTGATTCATGAGATTGTTGATCCGATATATTTTCTGTCGTATTCTTATCAGAATTAGATATGTGCTTTGATTGTTCACTCTTAGTATGTTCTACTTGAGTTGAACGTTGCTGAGTTGAAATTTGTTCTTTCTCAGTATGGATTGATTCTTTATCCTTAGTTGAAGTGTATGATTCTTCAGTGATTGTTGGATGTTTAGATTGTGTTTTAATTGTATCATTATGTTGATTGTCTTTTTCTTGTTTAGACTTTGGACGAGATTCATTATTTTTATTCAATCTACTATAAGTTGGTTCTATAGATTTATTCGTTTCATTTTCACTTTTTGAGCCATTACTCGAAATTGGTTTTTGCTGTTTCAATTCCTCATTATGTATGTCTTCTTGTTTAAGGTGTTGTTCTTCAGGCAGAGTTAAATGATGCCTATTATTTTTCTTAGCTGTGTTTGATGCATCTCTTTTTGATCTTAACTTAGCTAAATGTTGTTGTTGTTGAATTTCTTCTTGTGTTAATTTCTCAATTCTAGCTTTTCTTAAATTATCTTTGACACGTTCTTCATTTACTTTTGCTTGATGCTGTTCTTTTTCTGCTAAATGTTCACGCTTTTGTCTTTCACGTTCAATACGTTCCTCACGTTCTTCATTATGAAAGTATTCGTGACGTTTACGCCCATATTTACTACGCGGTATCACTTGTTTTTTATCATTATCCAAAGATGCCCACTCCTAACCTTGAAATCACAATATATATCACTAAAAAATGATTTACTTTTATGTGGTTATATATCTATCTTAATTTATTTATATATTACTTAAATTTTAATATCATTAGTGTTAATAAGCAAACGATTGTCAAATATTTTCTAAAAATATTTGACAAATAGTTATTAATTGAAAAAACCTTTTGAAGTCTTTTATAAAAAAACTTCAAAAGGTATCGATTACATCTAATGCTTAGCATTCTTTTTATTTTTTCGTACTGATGTTAACCATCCAATAACAACTAATAAAATCATTACAGTCCAGAAGATTGCTTGCCATAACGTACTATGTGGGAACTCTTCTGATAATACGCCAATATCTGGATGAGCTAATACGATAACTACTAATTTAATACCTACCCAGCCAACAATTGCGAAAGCGGCACCTTCTAAACCTGGATATTTATTTAATAAATCAACAAACCATGTTGCTGCAAAACGCATTAAAATAACACCAATCATGCCACCGATGAACATGACTCCAAATTGACCTAAATCCATACCGCCAAAATGAATACCCATCTTAGGAAGTGTCACTGCAATAGCCATTGCTGCTAACATAGAATCAATTGCAAAGGCAATGTCAGCAAACTCTACTTTAAATACGGTAGCCCAAAATTTTCCAGCACTTACTTTCTTTTCAGCGCCAGTTTCATCATAATGATGTTCATCCCCAACTTGTTCCTCTTCATCTTTCTTATGGAAGAAATTCCAAAGATTTCTAATAGACATGAAAATTAAGTATGCAGCACCAATCGCTTGAATAAACCAGAAATTCACAATAATACTAATTAAAAATAAAGCAATAAAACGGAAAATAAATGCTCCTAGTAAACCATAGAATAATGCTTTTTTACGCTGTTCTGGTGGTAAATGCTTAACCATTACTGCCATTACAACCGCGTTATCTGCTGCTAGTAATCCTTCTAAAAATACTAACACTAATATTACCCACAAATAAGGTAAAATTAAGCTTGGATCCATGAAAAGACAGCTCCTTTATTTATTTTTTACAAATAAAAAGACCTATGCTAATTCATAGCAAAGGTCTCACTTAGCAAATTTGCTCATTTTACCGGAAGTATCAACTTCGTAATGACGATAAAATGCTGAATTTAAGATGTTAGTAATATAGCCCCTCAAATTCTCAAGTTACTCCCCTCTGACATTAAGTCATAGGTATTTATTTGTTAAGAGTATTATAACCAGATTTGTTATATATAAACAATGTTAAAGCTAAAAATATTGTATTTCTTTATTATTATTTTAAATTAAACCTTATATTGTCATTTTTTATAATAAACTATATAGTTTAATATCTGGGAATTTTTCTTCAAACCAACGTGTAGCAAATTCATTTTCAAATAAGAAAACAAACTTATCATATCTGTCTTTCACTAAAATAGAACGTGACGTGTTCATCTTATCTTGAATATCCTCTTCATTTTCAATCCAACGTGCAATTTTTCTACCTACAGGTTCCATGACGACATCTACATTGTATTCATTTTTCATTCTGTGCTCGAATACTTCAAATTGTAATTGACCCACTGCACCGAGAATAATTTGATTCGTATGAAGTGTTTTATAATATTGAATCGCACCTTCTTGCACAAGCTGTTCAATTCCCTTATGGAAATGTTTTTGTTTCATGACATTTTTAGCAGAGACTTTCATGAAAATTTCAGGTGTAAATTGTGGTAAATCTTGGAAGTTAAATTTTTGTTTACCTCCAACTAATGTATCACCAATTTGGTAGTTACCTGTATCGTATAATCCAATAATATCTCCAGCTACAGCGTGATTGACGGTTTCTTTATCATCTGCCATAAAAGAGGTAGAGCGTGTGATTTTTTGTTTTTTATTGGTACGTTGCAAGGTCACATCCATACCTCTTTCAAACGCGCCACTGACTACTCTCATAAATGCAATTCTATCTCTATGTTTTGGATCCATATTCGCTTGAATTTTAAATATAAAACCCGAGAACTCGTCATCAAACGGGCTAACTTCAACTTCTTCATTCGTCTGACGAGCATTAGGCATAGGCGCATAATCTACATATGCATTCAAGAAATTTTGAACCCCGAAATTAGCCAATGCTGAGCCAAAAAATACAGGAGTTAAATCACCATTTAATAATGCTTCATTATCAAATTTTTCGCCAGCTTCTTCAACTAACATAAATTCTTCAATCGCTTGTTCGAAAGCACTATCATTGCTAATAGTGTGTTCTTCTTTAAGTTCATACTCATCATTTAAATGTAATACATTCTCTTCATCTCTAAAAGGTTCAATAGTTTTAGACTCACGATCGATAATACCAAAAAAGTTTTGACCCATTCCTATTGGCCAATTCATTGGATAGGTGTCAATATTTAATGTTTCTTCAATTTCTTCTAATAGTTCAAATGGTTCTTTACCTACACGGTCTAATTTGTTGATAAAAGTAAAGATAGGAATGCCTCTCATTTTACATACTTTAAATAATTTTAATGTTTGGGGTTCGATCCCTTTCGCACAATCGATAACCATTACTGCACTATCAACCGCCATTAATGTTCGGTATGTATCTTCAGAAAAGTCTTCGTGTCCTGGTGTATCTAGAATATTAATTTTATAATCATCATAATCAAATTGCATGACTGAACTGGTTACAGAAATACCACGTTCTTGTTCCACTTTCATCCAGTCACTGGTTGCAAATTTCCCTGTTTTTTTCCCTTTTACAGTACCCGCTTCACGAATAGCACCACTAAAATATAATAATTTTTCAGTTAGCGTCGTTTTACCAGCATCCGGGTGTGAGATAATAGCAAACGTCTTTCTTGATTCTATTTCTTCTTTTAAACTCATTCATTATTCTCCTTTAAATCCTTTATTATCCACTTAGATAACTGAGAAGCTATACGCAATGCTTCACTTTCTTCTTTAAATGTAAATAATTGCATTATTAACTCTTCATTTATTTCCTGTTCATTGAGTTGTACATTTAATTCTACAGACCAAAACATATCTGGAATAGCTATCATATAATAAGAATGATCCACATTTTCATATAGATATACATTGATTATTTCATTTTGTTCAGAAAGTTGCTTAATGATCATAGTTGGATTTTCCAAACTTTTTATACGCAGCTTCTAAACCAATTAAATCGTCACGATGTGGCACTTTCACGTGTCCTGGCATAATTTGATAAGGTTCTCTACCTTTAGAAGCAAGTACAACTGTATCACCTGGATTCGCGACTTCGATAGCATGTTTAATGCCTTCAGCTCGATCTTCAAATTCTACATAGTTATTATGTGTTGCCCCTTTAGCAAGTTCTGCAGTCAACATTTTAGGGTCGTCATCTGCTGGATTGTCAGGTGTAAAAATAACATAGTCTGCTCGACATGCAACAGCGCCCATTTCAGGCGTTTTTGTTAAATCACGTTCGCCAGCCATGCCTACTAAAAAGATGAGCTTTTGTTTAACAAAAGGTTGCACTGCGTCAATCAGTTTATTCATACCATCAGCAGTATGTGCATAATCAATAATTAAATCGATTGGAAGTGATGGATCTAAAACCTCTAGACGCCCTTCAACAGGTTCTAAAGATTTCACCACTTCTACGATATCTTTGAAATCGACTCCTTTACTCCACACTGCTATCATAGCTGCCATAAGATTTGAGATATTAAATTTACCTACATAGGGTGATGAAACATGATACGTGCCAAATGGAGTAGCAAAATCAAATTGTACACCTTGTAAAGATTCTTTGATATTTTGAGGCATAAACTGTGCTTCATTATCTATACCATATGTCAATATTTCAAATGGTGTTACCGTTTCTAAATATTTAGAGAAATCATCATCATTATTTAATACCACATACTTTTCTTTTGATAAATCTTCACCTAATTGACTAAATAGTAAAGATTTAGCATGTCCATAAGCTTCCATTGTGCCATGAAAGTCTAAATGATCTTGGGTTAAATTTGAAAAAATAGCTACATCAAATTCTACCCCTCTTAATCGTCCTAGAGCTAATCCATGACTTGAGACTTCCATAGTCATTGCTTCAGCTTTACTATCTACAGCTTGCTTAATTTTCTTAGTAAGCAATACAGTTTCAGGAGTAGTATTTGCCCCTTTTGTTTTTTCTTCATTAATTTGAAATCCATTCGTACCTAAATACGCACTATTTTTGTCTAATCCTCTATAAATTAAGTGAATCATTGTCGCGATTGAAGTTTTACCATTTGTACCAGTGACGCCAAAGGTAGTGAGTTGTTGACTTGGATAATCAAATAATGTATGCGCTAATATACTGGCTACTCTTAAAGTATCAGGTACAATAACTTGTGTGACTTCTCCTTTAACTTCTTGCTTACGGTTTACAACTATAATTTTAGTTCCTTGGTCAATGACGTTTTGACAAAATCTATGACTATCTACAGTATATCCTTTAGAGGCTACAAAGATACTTTCTCCACTAGCAGTTCGAGAATCTGTAGTAATATCAGTGATATCTATATCTAAAGTTCCTATAACTTGTTTAACTCTTATTTTATTGAACAACTCATTCGCATTCAAAATGTATCGCTCCTTTTTTTCAATATCTCTATTATACACATTTTAAAGTTGTTGATAAATTTATTCTCACCTAAAAAAGTAAATTCTGAACTACTCAAAATCAAATCATTTTTGTATCTTCTATATTATTAATATTAATTCCAAGTTAATTATTTATAAATTTTTTCTTATCTTAGTGTAAGTCCCATACATTTCACTTTATTAGTGCTAGGATAAGGGTATAAAGTTAAAGTAATCATTGTTCGAATATGCTATAATTCACTATAAATGAATTTTATGACTTTCTTGAATAAAATACATATTATTTATACCCGTATGTATTTTTTACTGTAATACATTATTCGATGGATTAAACTTAAATTATTGGAGGGTGACTATTAATGGTTACTCAAAATAAAAAGATATTGATTATCACTGGATCATTTGGAAATGGTCATTTACAAGTGACACAAAGTATTGTCAATCAATTGAATGACATGAATCTATCTCATATTTCTGTTATTGAGCATGATTTATTTATGGAAGCACATCCCATCCTTACGTCTATTTGTAAAAAATGGTATATCAATAGCTTTAAATATTTTAGAAATATGTATAAAAACTTTTATTATAGTCGACCAGATGAATTAGATAAATGTTTTTATAAATACTATGGTTTAAATAAATTAATTAACCTACTTTTAAAAGAAAAGCCTGACTTGATTTTAATGACTTTTCCAACGCCCGTGATGTCAGTATTAACTGAACAATTTAACATGCGTATTCCTATCGCAACAGTCATGACGGATTATCGTCTACAAAAGAACTGGATTACTCCAAATTCTCATAGATATTATGTGGCTACTGAAGATACAAAAGAAGACTTTGTAAACGTTGGTGTACCGGCATCTTTAATTAAAGTCACAGGTATCCCTATTTCTGATAAATTTGAAGCGGATATTGATCAACAGGCTTGGCTAAAAAAATATCATTTAGACCCTAAAAAAACTACTATTCTTATGTCTGCAGGTGCTTTTGGAGTATCAAAAGGTTTTGAACATATGATAGAACGTATCTTAGAAAAAAGTCCTCATTCTCAAGTCGTTATGATTTGTGGTAGAAGTAAAGGACTTAAACGTAATTTGGAAGCTAGATTTAAATCTTACGACAACGTTCTCATTTTAGGATATACAAAACATATGAATGAATGGATGGCTTCAAGTCAATTAATGATTACTAAACCAGGTGGGATTACGATATCCGAAGGTTTGACAAGAAGTATCCCAATGATTTTCTTAAATCCTGCTCCAGGACAAGAACTAGAAAATGCGTATTATTTCCAAGAAAAAGGGTATGGTAGAATTGCTGATACTCCTGAAGATGCAATTGACATTGTCTCTGAATTAACACATGATTCGAACAAATTAACTCTAATGATAAATACAATGCGTCAAGATAGAGTAGATTATTCAACCCATCGACTTTGTATCGATTTATTGAATATGCTCGATCATTCATCTCAACAGCAAGAAATTTATGGAAAGGTGCCATTATATGCCAAGTTCTTTGTCAAACAATAAAAGCGTAAGTAAAAACTTTAAAATAATGCTCGTTATTTTATTTTTAATGGAATTTGCTAGAGGAATGTATGTATTAAGTTATGTTAACTATTTACCTACTGTAACCTCTATCGCTGTAGCTGTGACTTCAGTAGCACTATCTATTCATTTTATTTCAGATGCAGCTACAAACTTTGTGATTGGATTTTTATTAAAGAAATTCGGGACTAAAATCGTCCTTAATTTAGGTTTTTTATTAGCTTTTTTAAGCTTGTTTCTAATTATTTTCTTTCCAGCTAATCCCATCATTATCATTATTAGTGCAATTATGCTAGGGATTGCAGTAAGTCCAATATGGGTAATCATGTTATCTAGTGTGGAAGAAAGTCAACGTGGCAAACAAATGGGTTATGTATACTTTTCATGGTTATTAGGTTTGCTTGTAGGCTGGGCGTTTATGAATGTTCTAGTCAAAATACATCCAACGCGATTTGCATTTGCGATGTCTCTTGTCGTTATCATTGCATGGATACTTTATTATTTTGTAGATGTAAAACTCACAAATTATAATACTAAACCTGTGAAAGAACAATTAGGTCAAATCGTAGAGGTAATGAAACGTCATATGATTTTATTCCCAGGTATTTTGTTGCAAGGTGCTTCAATATCAGCTTTGCTTCCAATATTGCCGACGTATGCTACAAAAGTTGTGGGGGTAACAACTATTGAATATACTGCTGCTATCGCTATTGGTGGTATTGGTTGTGCAATATCAATGTTATTTTTATCTAAAATGATCGATAAAAATAGCACTGGCTTTATGTATACCGTTATTTTTGTAGGATTCATATTGTTTACGCTATTTATTTTTGGTCTCTCACTAGTTAACAATATTATTGTTGTTTGGATAGTTGCCGCCTTTATAGGTTTAATGTATGGCATTTTATTACCTGCTTGGAATACTTTTATGGCTGGACATATCGATCCATCTGAACAAGAAGAAACTTGGGGTGTATTTAATAGCGTCCAAGGCTTTGGTTCAATGATTGGTCCTCTTTTCGGAGGCCTTATCGCTCAATTCTCAAATGGATTAAATAATACATTCTATGTCTCAGCTTTGATTTTTCTATTACTCGCTATTTTTTATGGCATTTATTTTATCAAAAGTAGAAAGCATCAAAAATATTCTTAAAAAAAGAAGTCAAAACTAAAATGTTTTGACTTCTTTTTTTATATACATATTATGCTAGTTTAAAACTATCAACAATGTTCCATCTATCTTCATCTTCATTGTAATGTAACAATGAAAGTTCATCGATGGTTTCTCTATGGTCTACCCCTGCAAGCTTCACTTGACCAAATATATCTTCAAATTCTTGACTCGTTAAGCCTTGAGCAATCGTAAAATGAGGAACGAATGGATGTTCAGCTTTACCATAAAATGATTCGGTATTAAATGTATTAAATAAATTTTCTAATTCTTCTGTTTTTTCTACTTTAAAATAAATAACATTATTTGTCGGTTTAAAGCTTGAAGCTTTTGTCACGTGGACCTCTACAGGTTTAAATCCATCTAATGTTTGTTTAACTTCGTCTTTAAATGAATCTAATTCTGTTTCTTTAAGTTCAAAGTGAGGTTTAATCGTAATATGTGGCATAATACGTGCATACTCAGTATCATAACGCTTACGATAGCCATCTACTTCATTTTGAAATGATTGTGACGGAATAAGTGCTAATCCTATCTTCATTGAAATTCCTCCTTTGTTTAACATACTTCTATTATATCAAAATTCTATTTAATACGTTATTAGATACAACATTTTTTGAAAAGGCTTTCAAAAAAAGATTTGTAAACTATTAATATGTACTATTATTTATTATTATTTAAAAAATAATAGAGAATATCTCCGAGCATAGGTTTCCATGATTTCCAATTATGACTACCATTAAATTCATTGTATACGTAAGTGACACGCTCATCTTGTTCAATAAGGTTTGCTAGCTTTCTATTTGGAGTTAAAAAATCCGCTTGCTCACCAGTCGTTGGTAATTTAAAATCGACTTCATCTTTACCAATCGCATGCCAAATCGTTAATCGATTACGTTGCTTACATGTCTCAAATTTTTCAAGAACAGTATGATCTGAGTGCGGACTAAACATAGCTATTTGACTAAATATTGAAGGATAAGTCAATGAAGTAAGAAAGGCAATACTTCCAGCTAAACTATCTCCTATTAATAATCTAGAATTTCCCACCTTATATGTAGGGAACGTTTGATCAATGAAAGGTAAAAGCTCTTTAACTACTGACTGAATCGTCTTTTGACTACGACTACCTTGAGGATGAAACTCTTCTCTACGTTTCTCAACATCTTCATAATGAAATCCAACAATAATAGCACGTTCAATATGTTCCTCTTTTCTTAGACGTTCATATTCACGCTGAATCCTTCCAAATCGGAAAAAATCCAATCCATCAAAACAAATAATCACCTGAGACTTAAATAATTCAGTAAAATCTTCTGGAAGATAAATCGACAATGTGATATCTCTTTCTAGAATGTCACTACTCAAAATATATTTATTAATTTTTCCAGCTTTAAATTCTCCCATGTTATCTTCTCTCCTTCATATATATTCATATTGTATCAATTTTATTTATTAGTGACAGTGATATAAACGTTTATAATAAGCTTTTTTATTTTAGATTTTATATACTTTTTTAAGAAAATTAGGAATTGTTTAATTAAGCTCATCTATTTTTATACAACTAAATATTATAATATAATTCTTTTTTAGTTAATCAACTTTTCCTTTTTAACATCTCTTATTTAAGATATACTTATTACTAATGAATTCATTACTTTAGGAGGAAGTAAGTCTATGCTTAATAAAGTATGGTTTCGAACTGGGATTTTCTTAATCATCCTGTTCGTACTTATAAAGTTATTTATGGAAGTGCATAGTGTATTTACACCTATAGCAACTATTATTGGTTCAGTGTTTCTTCCATTCTTGTTAAGTGGATTTTTATTTTATATCTGCTTACCTTTTCAAACACTTTTGGAAAAATGGGGTTTCCCACGTTGGGCAAGTATTTTAACTATCTTTATCGTATTAATCGCTATTATCGCTATCGTAGTAGCTTTCATTGCGCCTATTATTATTTCTAATGTTAATAATTTAATCAAAGCAACACCAACTTTACAACGTGATGCAGAGCAAGTGGTTAATTTCTCATTAAATCAAATGGATAAATTACCAAGTGATGTAACAGCGAAAATTAATTCAACAATGAAATCAATCAGTGATAGTTTAACTGGTATATTAGCAAATTCAATCACTTATATCACATCTCTTATTTCAACCATCTTCTTATTGATTATGGTACCGTTCTTCTTGATTTATATGTTAAAAGATCATGAAAAATTTATTCCAGCAATTGGTAAATTTTTCAAAGGAGAACGTAAAGTTTTTGTTGTTGATTTACTTAAAGATTTAAATTATACGTTAAAATCGTATATTCAAGGTCAAGTTACTGTTAGTTTCATCTTAGGTATTATTCTTTATATTGGTTATACCCTTATTGGGTTACCTTATACTCCATTGCTTGTATTATTCGCTGGTGTAGCAAACTTAATCCCATTTTTAGGACCATGGTTATCATTTGCGCCTGCTGCAATATTAGGAATTATCGATGGTCCATCAACATTTATTTGGGTTTGTGTTGTTACATTAATTGCACAGCAACTTGAAGGTAATGTCATCACACCTAACGTCATGGGTAAATCATTAAGTATTCATCCACTTACAATCATTGTTGTTATCTTAGCAGCGGGTGATTTAGGAGGATTCACACTTATTTTAATTGCTGTTCCACTTTATGCAGTATTAAAAACAGTAGCAAGAAATGTATTTAAGTATCGTCAACGTATCATTGATAAAGCAAATAGCGATGTTAAAGATTAATTTAATTATTAATGCTTTTTAATTACTTACTGCGGATAGAACATATTCTATTCGCAGTTTTTTTATGTCATATCACATTAAATAATATAAAGCTAGAAGAGGGATAAAATTCATTTTTAAGTCGTCGTTCTACATCATCAATGCCTATGCCTCTCCAATTTGCGTTGAATATAGATGTTCTTATTAAAAGTCTCTATGTTCTAGCCTTGGAAGTGAAATTGAATAAAGCTTGATACAAATGCATTTTCAACTCAGTCATCAACTGTCAATTTATTAAAAAAGTCTAAGACAACTCATTGTCTCAGACTCTTGGATTTATCATATATCTTATATCTATTTTTCAATTTAAACTTATTTAATTGCGTGGAAACCACTATCTACGTGGATATTTTCTCCAGTCACACCACTTGAAAAATCACTTAATAAATAAGCAGCAGTTCTGCCCACTTCTTCTTGATCTACATTACGTCTTAACGGTGCACGTTCTTCAACTTCTTTAAGAATTAAGTTCAAACCACCTACACCTTTAGCACTTAATGTACGAATTGGTCCAGCAGAAATTGCATTGACTCGAATATTATCTGGGCCTAAATCATATGCTAAATATTTAACATTTGCTTCAAGACTTGCTTTTGCAACACCCATCACATTATAGTTTTGAATTGCAAATTCTCCGCCTAAATAAGTTGTAGCTACAATACTACCCCCATTCGGCATAATTTTTTTCGCTTCATGAGCTACAATTGTTAATGAATATGAACTAATGTCTTGTGCAAGTAGGAATCCTTCACGAGATGTTTCAGAAAAACGACCACGTAAATCTTCCATATTAGCAAATGCAATTGAATGATAGACGCCATCAATAGTTCCAACTTCTTCACCAATTTTCGCAAAGCCATTAATGACATCTTCATCTTTTTGAACATCTATTTGATACAAATGATGCTCTTTTTGATTTAATTGGCCTAATAATTTTTCTAATTCTTTTTTACTGCGCTCTTTACGATATGTAAATACGAGATGAGCACCTAATTCGTCTAATACTTTAGCTACGCCAAAACCAATACTACGTTTATTAGCGATACCCATAATGACAAAGGTTTTATTTTCTAAATTAATCATATAAATTATCTCCTTATATTACTTTATATTAATCCGTTCATTATAAACGTTTTTAACATACATATTTTACCATTGTTAATAATATTTAATAAAGTAATAATAAATTTTCAAATCATCTCAATAAAAAGAGAGGTACATAAAGTAATGTATCTTTTTATGTTATTTTTCAAAGATACCCTTTATTTTGTCCTCTCTTTTAAATAGATTAATAATAAAATTCTAATTCAGATTTGAGTTCATCTACATATTCTTTAGAACCTGTTACAATTAAACGGTCTTTATATCTAAGTTGCGTATCTCCATGTGGTACAATGGATTCATTATTTCTAACAATACGTACAAATATGATGTCCCCACCAAATGGGAAATTACGCAATAGAATATTTTCGTATTTATAATTTAACATTTCAATTTCATATAGTGAAGTTTCAACGTTACTTAAAATATTTAGCATATTTGGTGTTTCAATTAAACCTTTTAAGAAAATTTTATTACTAATAAAATTACTAAATACTTCAATACCATCTGTTTTTAACTCTTCATCATCACCACTATTTTCTAGTCGACAAATAACTCTGTTTACACCATGAGATTTAGCTAATTTTGCTATCATTTTATTTAAGCCATCATCATTAGCAGAACATACGACAATATCTTGATTAAATAAGCCAAGTCTCTCTAATAAACTTTCTTCATATTCACTAATTTCAATAACAGTCACATTGTCAGGTAAATTACGCTGATCACCTAAATCTTTACGGTAAAACAACGTTATATTATATAACTGTGAAGTCAGATTTTGAACAATTGGAATAGTCAATTGATTTTTACCAATTAACGCAATATCAATTTTCCGGTTCACTTCATCTGGAATTGGGAATAATTTTTTAAATACAACAGGTACAAATACACATGTAATAATTGCACTTAATATTAATATTCCTGACATTTCAGAAGTAATTGCTTTTAATTCTTCAGCAATTTTTGCTGCAGCAATAACAAGCGAAAGTGTTGATGTTAATAAAAATGCTGATGCAATAGTTGTTTTAGTATCAAACCATCTTCGAATAAATAAGACAGGAATCAACTTAGAAACGATAAAGGACAATATAAGTATCGGAATTATAATAAGTAAAGAGGGTTCTTTAATTAAAGATGGTATATCTAAATCTACACCGACCATAATAAAGAATATCGGTATAAAGAATCCGTATCCAAATGAATCTAAAGTATGAATGATTTCTTCATCAGGTTTTAACAGTGATACAACTACACCAGCTAAAAAAGCACCTAATATATATTCAGCACCAACACCCTCAGCAAGAGCAACCAGTAAAATGATTAATGCAAAAATGGCCCGTATACCAATTTGTGTTGTACCACCCATTAAGCGTTGCATAAAATTTAACCGTTTAAATACAGAACCTAACAAATAAAATATTGCAGTAAACACGATTAAAATTGCAGATAGCCAAATTGACCCTCCGCCTTCACCATTGATTCCACCATAAATAGTTAATAAAACCATCGTAAATAAATCTGCTAATACTGCTACTAATAATATAAATTGTCCTATTGTTGTGCGCATGATATTCATTTCTTTAAGTGTTGGCACAACTACACCCAATGAAATAGTTGAAATAATAATGACCATTAATAATACATCATCTACAAAGCCTAACCATTTAAATGCAAATGCTAAAATGATTGAAAGTACCATTATTAATGAAAAAACTGTAAGTGCTAATTGTAAATGACTTGGTAAATTCTTTTCATTTTTATCAATACCCTGTCTCTTTCTTGTGTCTTTTTTAAATGCGCTGAAATCAATTTCTAGTCCACTTAAAAACATTAAAAAGATAAAACCTAATGTTGACAGAATATTTAACATTTCATCTTTGTGGACAAGTCCTAAAAATGAGTTTCCTATAATAATTCCCATTAATATTTCAGCTACGACAACAGGTAAAAAAGTGACGTTTAATCGATTAACAATAATCGGTGTAAGAAATGCTGCGACGACGACTATGACCAAAGAAAAAAATTCCATTTCATCCCCCTATGTTAGATATGACATAAATGTTGTTGCAAGTCCAAAATAAATTAACATACTTACAATATCATTGATAGTTGTAATAAATGGTCCACTTGCGACAGCAGGATCGATATGAATTTTATTCATTAAGATTGGAATCATTGATCCTACTAACGTACCTACTGTCATGGCAATAGTTAAACTTGCACCTACAATCAGTGCCAAGAATGGTTGACGATAAATAATGACAATAATTAAGAATAAAATCACTGCACATACAAAACCAGTGATTAACCCACTACCTGCTTCTTTTAAAGCTATTTTAAGTTTACTTTTTTCTTTAATATCACCATTAGAAATATTACGAACAGACACTGCTAATGATTGTGTTCCTGAATTTCCTGACATCCCACTTATAATAGGGATAAATGCTGCTAATAATGCAACTTGCGACAAGGTATCTTCAAAACCACCCAGAATCGTTGCTGTTATCATACCTAAAAATGTTAAAATAATAAGCCACGGTAATCTCTTCAATGCTTTCTTAAATACTGATTGATCAGTAGACTTAGTATCAGAAACCCCCGCTAAACGTGAATAATCTTCATCTGCTTCTTCATTTACAACATCTAAAATATCATCTATTGTGATAATCCCTACTAAATGATGTTGATAGTCGATCACAGGCATAGCAATAAAGTCATAATCTTTCATTTTTTGAGCAACACGTTCTTGATCTTCTTCTACATTTACACTTACAACACGTCGAATCATTACTTCTTCAACATGAGCATCAATATTTGCTACAATTAAATCTTTCAAAGATAGAACACCTACGAGTTGACCGGCAGTATCAACGACATAAATCACATATATCGTTTCTGCGTCAGGTGCTTGACTTTTAACTAGCATGAGTGCCTCTTTTACAAATGTACCAATATCCAATGAAATATATTCAGTAGTCATGATACCGCCAGCAGTATCTTCTTCATAATGTAATAACTTTTTGATTTTATCTGTGACTCTGTTATCCATCAAAGCTAATAAACTGGCAACTTTTGAGTTAGATAATTCATTTAGAATATCAACTGCGTTATCTGTAGACATATTTTCTAATACTTCACTTGCATAATGTGCATGCATTGAATCAAATAATATTTCATATTCTTTCCCCTCAATATCTAATTGATTAAAAAATCTACTCACTTCTTGAGGCGATAAAAATTCGAATATTCTTTGTCTATTCTGATTCGTTGTATTTTCAAAATATTCACTTTGTTCATATTGATGTATAGTTAGAAATTCTTTTCTGAATTGATCTATATCATTGCGGTTTAAACTGTCATCTAGTAGTTTTTGATTGTATACTTTATTATGTTGTATGTCAGTTGTTTCTGTATTTAATGACATCAAATGTACCTCCTAATTTTAATTTACACTTTGATATATTTTTTCTAAGTTTTTATAGTCTAAAATAATCTCGATTTCTTTATTATATATTGGATGTCTAAATTTTACTTTATAACACTGTAAAGATTGTGTTTGAATCCGAGGATGAAAACCATCATATAAGTCATCCCCAATAAGTGGATGACCAATATGCTTAAAATGAACTCTAATTTGGTGTGTTCGTCCAGTATGTAATTTAACTTCACATAAACTTGCACTGTGATGACTACTCAACGTTTTATATTCAGTTTTTGCATGTTTACCAGATGGCGTAATACACCGAGTAATAATACTATCTTTGTTTCTACCAATAGGTGCCTCTATCATAGATTGTTCTTTAGTTTTACCGTAACACACACATATATATCGCTTATCTATTTCAAATGTCGACATAAGGTGATGAAGATGACCATGTTTAGTAAAGATAACGATGCCCGTCGTATTACGATCTAATCTTGTAACAATATGAGGTACTACATATTGTACTTTATTTGTAGAATGATTTAAATAATACATCACGCGCTCAATTAAACTATCATGAGGATGTTCTCTTGAAGGTGCACAATTTAAATGCACCGGTTTTGAAACGATAATTAAATATGTATCTTCATATAATATTTCAATATGTTTGTTTGAAGGACGAAGATATGTACTTGGAACTTCTTCCGGCAGTTTAACAATAAGTTGATCATCTTTTTTCAACATATATCTAACTGTCACAGGTTGCCTATTAATAATTAAAGCGCCATCACGTTTAATGGCGCTAATTGTTTTCTTTGAATAATTATGACGTTGTAAAAATGTCTTAAGCATTTCTTCGCTATGAATATGGTATACAAATTTCATCAATCATCTTCACTTTCAATAAACGAATCATGAACTCTTTTCCAAAAAGGAAATGGTCTAAACCTAGCAAAACGAACTTTTTCATTTGCGACCCTAAATTGAATGTCGCTCACATTTTTATGTTTTAGACTGACATGGTCAATTGTTGTTCTAATTGTATTATGATTTACAGGTGTAATCAAACATGTATGATGCTTAGGTAATACTAATGGTGAACCTACCGTTCTAAATACTCTATTATTAATAGATGCAATTTCAGCAATTTGCATGGCTTCAAGAGAAGGATGAATCAGTGCACCACCTAGTGCTTTATTATAAGCCGTCGACCCAGAAGGTGTAGAAATACATAGACCATCCCCTCTAAATCGTTCAAAATGTTTACCTCTAATTGCGACATCTGCTACTAATGTTGATCCATTTTCAGTTTTCATAGTTGCTTCATTGAGTGCTAGATAGCGTGTTTCATTCTTAGTATTGTTATATTTAACAATAATTTCAAGTAATGGATATTCAATCACTTGAAATTCAGAATGATGAATTTCATCAATCAATTTTTCAACTTCATGAGGTAACCAGTCTGCGTAAAAACCTAAATGACCAGTATGTACTCCAACGAATGCTACATTTGATAACATATGACTATACTGATGAAAAGCTTGCAAAAGTGTTCCATCTCCACCGACAGATATTACTATTTCTGGATTTTCTGTATCCTCCATCATATGAAAAGAGTTCATTTGATTCATCATTTTATGTTTAAGCGTGTTTGATTTAGAGTCACCTTTAGATAAAATCGTATAACGCATGTATTGACACCTCATCAGTCATGTTTTTTTGCACGTTTTTGAGTATAATATTTTTGAGCTTCTTGTATTTCCTCTTTAATTTCAGACATCTCTTCATCTAATAAGTAAGCCGCTTCAGCAGCTCTTTCTAGACGATGTTGTATCTCAGCAGGATAATCTCCATCATATTTATATCTTAATGTATGTTCGATTGTAGCCCAAAAATTCATTGCTAATGTTCGAATTTGAATTTCAGCTAATATCATTTTTTGACCACTTAATGTTTCAATTGGATACTCGATAATTACATGATATGAACGATAACCACTTTGTTTTGTATTGTTAATATAATCTCTTTCTTCTACAACTTTAAAATCTTGTCGTTGTCTAAGCATGTTAACAACTACATCAATATCATCAACGAATTGACACATCATCCTTAAACCAGCTATGTCGTACATTTCTTCACGTAATCGATCAAAAGGAATTCCCCTTTTATTCGCTTTATCAATGATACTTGTAATAGGCTTTACACGACCAGTTACAAATTCAATGGGTGAGGCGTTGTCTCCAACTTCATATTGCTTACGTAAGCCTTTTAATTTCACCTTTAATTCATCGACTGCTTGTTTATATGGTGTTAAAAATTGCTCCCATTGATTCATATGGTTCCACTCCGTTTCACTTTAGTTCGAAAGTTTCTTCAACTGCTGAAACAAACTCCTTACCATAGTTATTATTTCCTTCAACATTTTCTAGGATATAACTTAATTCATCTTGAAAATGTTCTAATTCTAATTCATCGTTAATAATTACTTTTTTATCTCTATTATTATGTAACATTGACCACGTCTCTTGTACAAAAATCAAATATGAATACGACGAGCCATCATCTAATAAATAAGCAAAACTAAAATTATCACTATCTACAAGCATTTGTCCTACTTCATCTAATCCATCAGTTGGATCTTCTGAGTAGCAATAAATGCTATCATCTTTGATTTTAATTTCATTTACATATATACGCATGCTTGTTCCTCCTTATTATTCCTTATTAGTTTAACATAATTTAACTTTCAAACACACATTAGAGTACCATAGTTCAAGTATGCCCTAAACGATTAAATATTTAGCTCCATATATTTTATTTTTAGTATTGTTATTACTTTAATTTTTTACAAATGTCCGTCATAATGAACTACAATAATATACTAAAGATTTTCTAATGAGGTGTAATTATGAGTACTAATAATGAAATTGAATTTAAGCAATTAATTGATTTCAATACATATAACGCGATTAAAGATTCTTACTTTAAACAACTCACACCATTCACTCAAACAAATTATTATATTGAATCACCTAGTTTCAAACTACGTGATCATCGTTCTGCTTTAAGAATACGTGTTAAACAAAACACATTTGAAATCACACTAAAAGTACCAGCTAAAGTTGGCTTGATAGAATATAATCATCCAATCGATATTAAGCCTCATATTGGACAAACAATTGTCAAATCAACATTACCTAACGATATTCAAAAAATTCTTACTGAATTTGATATTGAAGAAAACGAATTAAGTGTTTTAGGTGCATTGACAACTGAAAGATTAGAAGTTGAATTTCAAAATGAACTATTAGTATTAGATAAAAGTCAATACTTTGATAAAACAGACTATGAACTAGAATTTGAAGTCAATGATTATCAAATAGGCTTTGAAAAATTTCAAAATTTATTAAAACAATTTGACCTAGTTCATGAGCCCCCTAAAAATAAAGTTCAACGCTTTTTTGAATATCAAGCTCAATTATAATAGATGTGAGATAAACTTGTGAAAAGTCAAATTACTTTTAAATGTAAAAATTCATGTTATATTAGAAATACATTAATAGAAATGGGTGATACTATGACTACAACACCTTATGATGTAATAGGAGAAAAAGCTTTGTATGATATGATTGATTATTTTTACTTTCTTGTAGAGAATGATCAAAGAATCAACCATTTATTTCCTGGAGATTTTAAAGAAACAAGTAGAAAGCAAAAGCAATTCTTAACACAATTTCTAGGAGGTCCTGATTTATACACTCAAGAACATGGTCACCCAATGTTAAAAAAGAGACATATGGCATTTAGAATTACTACTTATGAAAGAGATGCATGGTTAGAAAATATGTATAAAGCTCAATTTCCAGCAGGAGTTGGCGAATACTTGTATGAAAGATTGTGTTTAACTGCTAACCATATGGTGAATTCCTAAATATAATTGAAGGTGAGTTAAACATGGCTGAAGAACTTAAAATTGTAGATAATGCGAGTCGTGAAAGCACTAATCTGTCACCTGTAAATAAAATAGAAATTTATTCATTCTTTGATCCCTTTAATAAAGATTGTTTTAAATTATCCGCAATTATTTCTAAATTAAGAATTGAGTATAATCAATATATTCGAATCAGACATATTTTGAATCCTTCATTAAAGGTTTTGACTAAATGTCAAGCTCAAAGTACTTCAGATTTTGATAATATTGCTTTAGCATATAAAGCTGCTGAATTACAAGGTAGATTAAGAGCGGAACGTTTTATTCATTTAATGCAGAACGAAATTATACCAAAAAAAGATATTATCACTGAAGAAATGATTTGTAATTGTATTAAAAATGCTGGTTTAGATTATGATGTTTTCAAAGAAGACTTACAAAAAAATAAACTTACCGAAAGTTTAAAAATAGATTTGCATATTGCAAGAGAAATGGAAATTGAACAAGCGCCTTCACTTGTATTTTTTAGTGAAGATGTGCATGAAGAAGGTTTGAAAGTCGAAGGTCTTTATCCTTACCATATTTATACTTATATTATTAATGAATTAATGGGATGCCCTATCGAAAAAGAATTACCTCCAAATCTCGAAACTTATATTCAATCCAAACAATTAGTAACGATGGAAGAACTGCTTACTATTTATGAGTGGCCAGAAAAGTTACTCGTAAAAGAATTAAAAAAATTAGCTTTACAACAAAAAGTTGAAAAACTAAATTATCCTGACGGCGAATTTTGGCAATCTAAAATGCCTAAGAAATAACAAAGAGCGATCACTTATATGAAGTGTATCGCTCTTTTTATATTAAATTGATTTAATAATTAAGCATAAAAAAAACGCCGTGTCTGATTACACGACGCTAAACAAAGGGGATGGGAGAAATTTTTCACTTCAAACAAAGGGGTATGTTTGTTATGTGATTAATTTCATGTATATAATATAACACGCTCAAAACGTCGTTTCAATATTAAACTACATTTCCATCCGAAATGTCACAAATTAGACACATTGAAAACGAATACACTATTTTTAGTGCTTCATTAATTTTTCAAATGCTTCTAATTTTTGTTCAAAAACTTCACACGCTTGCTCTATAGGTTCTGGTGTAGTCATATCTACACCTGCATTCTTAAGAATCTCAATTGGGTAATTAGAACTACCTTTTTTCAAGAATTCATTTATATATCTTTCAACAGCAGGTTGTCCTTCTGTTAAAATTTGATGACTTAAACTTTGAGCTGCACTGTATCCAGTTGCATATTGGTACACATAATAATTCATATAGAAGTGTGGAATACGAGACCACTCTTTACTAATATGATCATCTGTTTCTACCACATCACCAAAGTATAGTCTATTTAATTTAGCGTACTCTTCATTCATACGAGTTGATGTTAATGGCTCTCCCGCTTCCTCAATTTGATGAATTTTATGTTCAAATTCAGCAAACATAGTTTGACGGAATAATGTTGCTCTGAAACGCTCAAGTTCTTGGTTTAGTAATAATAGACGTCGATCATCATCTAAATGTTTATCCATATAATCACTTAGTAGAGCTTCATTACATGTTGAAGCAACTTCAGCTACAAAGATAGAATAATCACTAGAGTTTGATGGTTGATTTTTACGACTAAAGTAACTATGTGCAGAATGTCCAAATTCATGCACAAGTGTATATAAATCAGAGATTGTATCAGACCAATTTAATAAAATAAATGGATTAGTTAAATGTGCGCCTGAAGAATAAGCACCTGAGCGTTTTCCTTTATTCTCATAAACATCTACCCAACGATGATTTAAACCTTCTTTAACTACATCTAAATATTCTTTTCCCATTGGTTCTAGCGCTTTTAGCATCCATTCTTTAGCTTCGTCATATGGCATTTCAAATTTAACATCTTTAACTAATGGAGTATAAATGTCATACATTTTCAAATCATCAATACCCAAAAGTTCTTTTCTCAATTGAGTGTATTTATGCAACAATGGAAGATATTTATGAACTGTTGCAACTAAATTATCATATACTTCTTCAGGAATATGGTTATTACTTAAAGCGCGTTCACGTGCCGTTTTATAGTTATGCGCACGAGCATTGAAAATATTTTTCTTAACTTCACCAGCTAAAGTTGAGCCTAATGTATTGTTATATGCACCATACGCTTCATATAAGTTGTTATAAGCTGACTGACGTAATTCACGATCATCTGATTCTAAATATTTAATAAATGTACCTTGTGTTAAAGGATGTTTTTTTCCATCTTTATCTACTGCATCTTTAAATTCTAAATCAGCATTACTAAACATGCCATAGACATTTTCTGGAGTTGATAATGCATCTTGCGCTTGGGTTAATAATTTTTCTTTATCAGCATCTAAAATATGTGGACGTTTTTCATTAATTAATTTCAAGTCAAATGCATAACGTTTTAAATCATCGTTACTCTTAATAAAAGATTCTAATTTCTCTTCATCAATTTGCAAAATCTCTGGAACTAAGAAACTCCATGCTGAGCTAATTTTTATGATGAGTTGATGCGCACGAGATTCAAAACCAGTATATTTATCGTTAGATGTATCTTGGTCTTGTTTTAAATGTGCATAAACATACACCTTTTCTAATTGTGTTCCAATCTCATCTTCTAAAGCTAAAGCATTATATAAAGTTTTAGCACTATCTCCTAGATGTCCTTTAAATTGTTCTTCTTTACCTAGGTAACTTTCTACCTCTTTTAATGCTTTTTCAAAAGCTTCATCGCTTTCAAAAATAGTTGTTAAATCCCAAGTTTCATTTGGATATTTTCGTTCTTGCTCTTCTCTAGTAAGTTGTTGACTCATACATGTACCTCCTAAATGAATTAATGTTATAATTTTCTCATTATTTTATTTATTTTGCACGTTTAAACTCCCACTTACTTGTTGAATATAATCATCTATTAACTTTAAAGTAATTTCTTCTTTATTAATATCCTGTAGATAAAATTGTCTGAATTTCAAATACGACATTAAATAATGCTTGGGAAGGTTATGTTTTAACAACAACTTAAGCTTGAGTTGCCATTGTACTGGATGATTTTCAATAAAAATTTGATACGAAAAAATATAACCTGTATCTCTACATACCTCATCGTCAGTTATTTGTAATTGATACATAGCACTTAAAGACGGTTCTAACACCGAACGTTTTTTTCTACAATTAAAAATATAACGACTGATATGTCTATTTGACAATTTATAACAATATGACTCATTCTTTTTTTCATTGAATGATAATAATTCAGAAATTTGAATAATTCGTCTATGCGCAATAAATTTTCGGCCACCAATATGTTGTATATTGACATACTTTACTATCAGTTGTTTTTCATGCTCCCAACTATATAACGTTCTATCAATCGGATTAATGAAATAAGCTTGAAACGTGTTCAAGTATAAATAACCCTTACGATATTGTAATTGTTCGATAAGCCAAATAACTGCAACTCCAATTTGTTCAAATCCTCTTGATCGAGATTTAACCTCTTTTATACTTATTCTTGAAAATTGAACTTCTATAGCTACTTTAGCATCCACAAGAATATCAGGATACTGCATAATTTTAGAAAAATAAGGTTCTATTTCAACATTAAAGTGATATTGTTTTAAACGTTGAGCAATAAAAAATTTAACGTAGTAATGTTTTTCTGTTTCATTTTTCATGCATCTTCTTTTAACTTGAGAAACATGGGCAAAATGTGGAATCTTTTTTAACCCTTTTTTTAAAAGAAGTTTTTCTTTGCAATATGGACATCGGTATTCTTCAGTAATGATGGCTTGATGAGCATATACGGTTTCATTATTACGATTAATCGCTACTAACATGCATTCACCTCATACTATTAAACGTTTAAGATGATCCATTTACTTTTAAAAAAGAGAGTAGAAAAGAAATTTATTTTAAATTTCTTTTCTACTCTCAATTAATCGTTATATATTATTCTACTGAATCAGTAAAATAACGACGTACTTGTGAAGTAACATTATGACTCATAATAATTTTAGCGTAATCATTTAAATACACTTCTGTCTTATCACTAGGATAAGCGAATTCAAGTAATTGACTGTAGCTATCATTAATTGTCTCTTGGCTAACAGTACTATCGAAGTGAATTGCATAGTAGTAATGTGAATCACTCATATACAATAAATCTTCAAACTCATCTGTAGATAGATTATGATGATAAGCGTAATGAATGACTTCTTCTAAGTCTTCAAATTTCACAATAATTGTTCTTAAACTAGAACGTTGTTGTGATGGTTTACGTTTAGATTTATGTGCTTGTTTTTGTTGTGCACGTTGTTCAAATAAATCTTCAATACTTTCTTCTTGTTCTAATGTATTAGCTAGCAATTCATTCACTTGTTCCTCAAATTGCTCATTTGCATGATCATCTGACATGTTCATTGCTTCTTCATTTTTAGATTTAGAGATTGTGACTTCCACACCTTTTTCAAATGCATGTACTTGAATCCAAAGAGGTCCTTCAACCACAAAATCTTCTTCTTCATTAATCTCGTCCATCATTGACCAAAAGAATTCTTCACCACGCTTACGATTTGTCCATAAATCTTCACGACTAAATCCTCTTGCTTCAATATCACCATAAGTGATAAATAATTTCACAGTTGTGTCGTCAACGCGTTCTATTCTCATATCATCTCACTCCTTACAGTCGATGAATAGTAACCATATTGTATTAGAACGTAAGTTAAATTACAATTTATTTGTTTGATTAAATTTCACTATTTTAAATAGGACACTATATCATATTATATTCCCTTTTTTTATTATAAAAAACAGCACTATAGCTAAGCCAGTGCTGTTAAATAATAGGTTCTTAAATTTTAAATATTAGTCGACTAAACGTTGCGCTTCTTGTAATTGGAAAGTACGAACCTTTCTAGGTAAGAAACGTCTAATTTCATCTTCGTTATATCCAACTTGCAAGCGTTTTTCGTCTAAAATAATTGGACGACGTAATAGTCCAGGATTATCTTGAATAATCGTATATAAATCTTGCAGTGGTAAAGAATCAATATCTACGTTTAATTTTTGATAAGTTTTAGAACGAGTTGAAATAATTTCATCTGTTCCATCTTCAGTCATTTTTAAAATTTGTTTAATTTCATCAATTGTTAAATGTTCAGAAAAAATGTTACGCTCCGTATACGGAATATCATGTTCTTGTAACCATGCTTTCGCTTTACGGCAAGATGTGCAACTTGGTGATGTAAATAATGTTACCATACATCTCACTCTCCTATTGAATAAATATTATTCATTATATTAATAATTATGCTAATTTGTCTTAAGCTTATATTATAAGTATAATATGCTAACATTAAAATTAAATGAGAAAATCCTAATTTTTCTGAGAAATTTCAAATTTTCTAAAAATTTCTCTACAAAATCTAATTTCTTATGTGTATCTCTATTATAACATAACTTACAATTTAAAAAAATACTGTTATAATCTAGTTAAAATGAATTATTTTTAAAGAAAGTAGGCATCTATATGGAGACATTATTTTCAGGAATACAGCCAAGTGGGATACCTACATTAGGTAACTATATTGGTGCATTAAAACAATTTTCAGACGTACAGAACGATTACAACTGTTACTTTTGTATTGTAGACCAACATGCGATTACTGTCCCACAAGATAAAATCAAATTGCGTAAACAAATTCGTCAGTTAGCAGCAATTTATTTAGCTTCAGGTATTGATCCAGATAAATCAACATTATTTATTCAATCAGAAGTTCCAGCACATGTTCAAGCCGGTTGGATGTTAACGACCATTTCAAGTGTTGGCGAGCTTGAACGTATGACGCAATATAAAGATAAAGCGCAAAAACGTACAGATGGTATTCCAGCTGGTTTATTAACTTATCCACCTTTAATGGCAGCTGATATTGTTATTTATAATACAAATATTGTGCCCGTAGGTGAAGACCAAAAACAACATATGGAACTTACTAGAAATTTAGTAGAACGTTTTAATAGTCGTTATAACGATATATTAGTTAAACCAGAAATTCGTATGCCAAAAGTTGGGGGACGTGTAATGAGTTTACAGGATCCAACAAAGAAAATGAGTAAAAGTGATGATAATCAAAAAAACTTTATCTCATTACTTGACGAACCAAATGTTGCAGCGAAAAAAATTAAAAGCGCTGTAACTGATTCAGATGGTATTATCAAGTTTGATAAAGACAATAAACCAGGAATTTCTAACCTACTTACAATTTATTCAAGTTTAACTAATAAATCTATTAAAGAGCTTGAAACACAATACGAGAATGAAGGATACGGAACATTCAAAACAGACTTATCAGAAGTAGTTAAAGACTTTTTAGTACATTTCCAAGAAAAATATAACGAATTTTATAATTCAGATAGATTGGATGACATCTTAGATCAAGGGCGTGACAAAGCTCAAAAAGCTTCTTTTAAAACACTGAAAAAAATGGAACGTGCAATGGGCTTAGGACGTAAGAGATAAATTAAAAGCGATTGATCAATATTGATCAGTCGCTTTTTTATCATTATCTTCTATCTTTTGGATTAAACGCATCTTTTAAACCTTCACCAACAAAATTAATACTTAATATAGTAAACATAATCATTAATGCAGGAGGCATCCAAATCCATGGTTTAGAACTAATTACATCACCTTCTTGAGCATCGCTTAACATATTTCCCCATGAAGGAATAGACTTACTAATACCAAATCCTAAAAAACTTAGTCCTGATTCAACTACAATCATACCAGCAAAGGTTAATGTCGTTTGAACAATAACAACACTAATAATATTAGGTAATAAGTGTTTTAAGATAATTTTATGTGTAGGAGTTCCTATGGATTTAGCTGCTAAGAAATACTCATTTTCTTTTTCTTGCATCACTTTACCTCTTATAAGTCTCGCTATCCCACCCCAACTTAAAATGATAATAACCACTATTAAAATCAATGCAGAACCGTATGGATTTTTAATTTTATCTCCTAATGCTGCATTTAGAACAATTGCAAAAATTAAAAATGGAAATAACATCACAAATTCTGTAATTCTCATTAATATTGTGTCAGTTATACCTCCAAAATAACCTGATATTACTCCAATTGTAATTCCAATGATCAACATACCAATAGTCGAAGTTAGTCCAATCGTTAACGAAACTCTCCCTGCATATAATAATCTGCTAAAATTGTCTCTTCCTCCAGAATCAGTGCCTAAAATATTATGTGAAGACATATCACCTTTAATATTTAAAAGATCTTGTTGATTAATTGGTAGAGGAGCTAATAACGGTGCAATAATAGAAATAATAGCTAAGAAAAATAAAAATATTAAGGATACCA
The DNA here is from genome assembly GCF_001813735.1 of Staphylococcus sp. HMSC068C09. Classification (NCBI taxonomy): domain Bacteria; kingdom Bacillati; phylum Bacillota; class Bacilli; order Caryophanales; family Staphylococcaceae; genus Staphylococcus; species Staphylococcus sp. HMSC068C09. Next base: position 212,469 of record NZ_KV813756.1, on the reverse strand, counting down.
TTGCAATTTTATTTTTTAAAAACTTTTTTAAAGCTAATTGTGTTGGAGAATAAATTTTTTTAGTAGAATTTTTTTTACTGCTTCGTTCTTTTTTCATAATACTCTTGCCTCTTTTATTTAATTACTGTGAATTCTTGGATCTATAAAATTATATGTAACATCAGAGATAAGATTGCCAAATAGACCTAAGAATGAAAAGAAAAGTGTTAAAGCCATCATTAATGGATAATCTTGGCCTGTTACTGATTCTAAAAATAATTTTCCTATACCATTAAATGAAAAAATAGTTTCAGTTATTACTGCGCCACCTAAAATACTTACAATATCTGCCCCTAAAAATGTAATTATAGGAATAAGTGAATTTCGTAAAATATGCTTATTATAAATTTTATTAGTTGATAAACCCTTAGCTTTCGCTGTTAGAACATAATCTTTATTTGAATTATCAATAATATCATTTCTAAGGTATTGAATATAACCAGCAGTAGATAACAAACCTAATGTTAAAGCAGGTAATAACGTATGATATATTTTACTTATATAGTAACTAAACGTTCCTTCTTCTAAATTAATATCAACAGAACCTTGAAAAGGAAATATTGGAATTTGAAATGCGAATAAATATATTGCAAAAACACCTGCTATAAATGAAGGAATAGCTAGCATAATATAGTTGAATATTTGAATTGTATAATCACTTAGTGTATAGGCATATCTACCAGATATAATCCCTAATATAAAAGATAATATGTATGTAATGATTAACGAAACTGTCCCTAATAATATTGTATTAGGTATACGTTCACTTATTAATTCAAGTACTGGTCGTTTATATTTAATTGATTCTCCTAGATTACCATGAGTCACATTATCTACCCATCTAATATATTGTATAGGAATTGAGTCATTAAGACCTAATTTTTCTTTTTGAGCTTCAATTGCCTCTTGTTTAATATGAGGATTATATTGTCCTGTAAATGGATCACCAGGTTGAATGATTGCTAAACTAAATACCACTATAGATATCAAAAACAGTAAAGGAATCATTAATAAAAATCTTTTTATTATAAGTCTTAGCACTTCACTCTCCTCCTTCGCTATAGAAACAAGCAACATAATGATTAGGCTTAATTTCTTTTAATTTAGGTCTTTTTTCTGAACATATTTTTTTTGCTATTGGACACCTAGTGTGAAACGGACATCCTTGTGGTGGATTACTTGGAGAAGGTAATTCTCCATTTAAAATAACTCTATTTGATTTTTGTTTATTAAATTGTGGTATTGAAGATATAAGTGCTTTAGTATATGGATGATAAGCATGAGTATATAGTTCATGGCTATCCGCTATTTCAACCAAATGACCTAGATACATTACGCCTATGACATCACTAATATGTTTCACAACGCTTAAGTCATGTGCTATAAAGAGATAACTGAGACTAAATTCTTTCTGTAAATCTTTCAATAGATTCAAAACTTGTGATTGTACTGATACATCTAATGCACTTACAGGTTCATCTGCAACAATTAACTTAGGTCGTATTGCTAAAGCTCTAGCAATTCCAATTCTTTGACGCTGTCCTCCTGAAAATTGATGAGCATATTTATAATATGCTTCTTCGCTCATACCTACACATTTTAATAAGTATAGTACTTCATCTTTCAAATTCTTTTTATCTACAAGATGATAATTTAGTAAGGGCTCACCTACAATATCACCAACCATTTGCATAGGGTTTAAAGATGCATAAGGATCTTGAAAAATCATCTGAAAATCTTTGCGTGCATTTCTTAATTCTTTACCTTTAAGTTTAGTAATACTTCTACCGCATATTTTAATATCGCCAGATGTTATATTTTCTAAGCGTACAACAGACTTACCAAGAGTAGATTTCCCACAACCTGATTCACCTACTAAACCAAATGTTTGTCCTTTTTTTATTTTTAATGTGATATTATCTACCGCTTTTACATATTGATTCTTTTTAAAAAGACCATTTTTAATAGAATAGTAAGTTTTTAAATTCTGTATTTCTAAGATGTAATCCATATTTCTTTTCCTTTCTAATCATTAAATAGATGACAACGTACCTTACTATTATTTATATTTAGAAGCTTAGGTTCGCATTGACTACAGATATTCATTTTTTTAGGGCATCTATTAACAAAACGACATTGCTTATTATTAAATTCTGTTATATTTGGAACTAGTCCCTCTATAACTTCAAGATATTCAGTATCTTCATCTAATTTTGGAATTGTATTTAATAATTTTTTTGTATATGGATGTTTAGAATTTACTATTACGTCTTTCAAATTTCCATATTCAACAATTTGGCCAGCATACATGACCATGACTGAATCACAAAATTCAGATACAACACTTAAATCATGAGTTACTAAAATAATAGACATTTTATTTTTTCGTTGTAATTTCTTCAGTAAATCTAGAATTTGTGCTTGAACCGTAACATCTAAGGCAGTTGTAGGTTCATCTGCAATTAATAATTTAGGATTACATGAAATTGCAATAGCAATCATCACTCTTTGACGCATTCCACCTGATAGTTGATGGGGATAACTATTTAATACTTCTTCTACTCTTGCTATACCAACGTCTTCTAATAACTGTTTTGCTAATTGATATGCTTCTTTTTTATTCTTTTTTAAATGTAAAATTATAGGTTCAATAATTTGTTCCTTAATTTTAAAAACTGGGTTTAATGCAGTCATTGGTTCCTGAAAGATCATACCTATTTCTTTGCCACGAATATTTTGATATTCTTTTTCTGTTATTTTCGTTAAATCTTTACTATCAAATATGACTTTTCCATTTGTTATTTTTGAAATTCTATCAGGCAATAATCTAATAACCGATTTATTAAGTATAGATTTTCCACAACCCGATTCCCCCACAACACCTAATATTTCATTTTTTTCTAAGTTTAAAGATATCTGATCAATTGTCGGATACCATTTATTTTCAATTTTAATCGAAGTTTCTAAATCTTTAATTTCTAATAAATATTTATCCATCGCTTACTCCAATCAATAAACCCCGACTAAAGTCGAGGTTTATCCTAATCATTCTTTGGTTAATTTATATAAATCCATATCTGATCCTATTTTAATGTCCACATTTTTCACTTTGTCATTAACGACAGTTAGAGTGTCTAATTGAACAATAGGTAATGCTGGTAGTGTATCATTAGTATGTTTTTGCCATTCTAGATATATTTTTTTACGTTTTTTATCATTATTTCCTACTTTTGAGAAATCCAATGCATCATCTAATAATTTATCAGAAGTTTTATCTGTAGTACGCATTTCATTTTGTGGTCTATCAGAATGATATAAATCAGAAGGATCTGGATCAGAACCACCTGTCCATGTTCTAAAGTAAACTTCCATATCTTTAGAAGCTTGAGCTAAGTCATCATTATATTTACCAAATTCCACCATTTTCACATTCGTTTTCAAACCGACTTTTTCCCAGAAATCTTTAATTGCTGCAGTTCTAGGTTCAAATGTTGGATTTGATCCAGAATAGTGTTTTAAATTAATTTCAAATGGTTTACCATTAGGGTCTTCTCTGAACCCATCACCATTTCTATCTTTATATCCTAATTTATCTAATATTTTTTTAGCTTTTTCTGGATCATAGTTATAGTCATTTAAATCTTTTTGATTAGCTGCAATCCAATGAATTGATGGTACAAAGCTATTTAGTTCTTTACCATATCCTTGATAAAACGCTTTTATCCATTTTTTTCTATCAATTGCATATAACATTGCTTGTCTAAGCTCTTTTTCTTTATATTTTGGACGTTCTGCTCCAGTTTTATTTTTATCTTTATCATAATCATGAGATACAAATCCTATTACTGCATAATCTGTGCCTGGAGTTGACAATACTTTAAGTTTTCCATCTCCTGATTTTTTAGCTTCTTGAGCAATACTACCAGTAGTACTATCAGTCATATCGATTTCACCATTTTTCATAGCTTTAACGATTTGTGTTTGATCAATTACTTTTAAATTTATTTTGTCTAACCCTGGTTTTCCTTGCCAGTAGTCATTAAATTTTTCCAATTGTACCGCTTCACCTTGAACTACCTTTTTAACTTTGTATGGTCCAATACCTATTGGATGTTTTCTAACCTTATCTGACTTAGCTAGGTCTTTTACAGGAACATCACTTAAATATTTCTTACTTAATAAAGGTCCAGCAAAGAAACTTTCTAGATAATTAACTTTTTTATCTTTGAAAGTCACTTCCATAGTGTATTTATCTACTTTTTTAATACCACTAATTGAATCTGCTTGGCCTTCATGTTTTTCTTTAGATCCCTCGATATTTTCAACTACTGGATAATAATTTCCATTATAATCTTTATCTGCTAACACATTTAAAGAATAAATCCAATCGTCAATCGTTAATTCATTACCATCATGCCATTTAATTCCCTTTTTAATTGAAAATTTAATTTTTTTGCCTGGATCAATGTCTTTCCAAGATGCAATATATGGCTTAGGTTTTAAATTTTTATCAAGTTTAATAAGTACCTCATTAAAATAATTTTCTACTGATGAGTCCGAAGCGTCAGAACTTAATAAAGATGATAAAGTTCCTGAAGGTGCAGCATTTAGAGCTACATTTAATACTCCACCCTTATGATTAGATGTTTCGGTTTTAGATGTAGTAGCGTCTTTAGAATTTCCTCCGCCTTTTCCACATCCACTCAATACTAATATTGCTACTAATAAAAGAATTAAATACTTTCCAATTACTTTCATTAATATCAAGCCTCCTGTATATTCTATGATGTTTTTCTTATTTTACTTCTAAAATAAAATTTAACAAATATATTTTAAGAATTTTCTGATAATTATATTATTTAAATTTTTAAATAAAAATAACCCCAAGTATTATAACTTGAGATTACTTTTTTGAATATTTAATTAGTTATCTTTCTTTTTTCCTGTTTCACGATCAATTGATTTATCGATATATACATGTTTAAGTGAATAATCTCCACCGATTTGATGATATTCTATACCTTTTACTTGTGGATTTCTTAATGTAGCTGTTCCTTTTTGATAAATTGGAGCTACGGGTGCATCGTTTAAAAATAGCTCCTCAGCTTGTCTCATCGTCGCAAAACGTTCTTTAGGTTTTTGCAATAATTCTCCATTCGCTTTTTTTAATAAATTATCGTACTCTTTACTTCCCCATCCAGTATTATTTTGGGCATTGCCAGTAGTCATTGTATCTAAAAATGTAGTTGGATCTGGATAGTCAGGACCCCAACCTGATAATGACATTGAATAATTCATTGATAACTCTGCTTCTACTCTTTGTTTGAATGGTAATTGTTTAATTTTAACTGTTACACCTGGTAAATTAGATTCAATTTGAGATTTAATAAATTCTGCAGAAATTTTTGAATCTGGTGTATCTTCAGTATTTAAAGTAAAAGTGAATTTATCTTTTCCTAAAGCTTTTTTCGCCTTATTCAGATGTTGTTTGGCTTCTTTAGGGTTAAATTTTAAAGGTGATTTAACAGTACTCGCATAATCTTTTCCTTCAGGTGTTTTAACAGTATCTCGTGCAGTGAAACCATCAAAAGGTTTAGCACCTGTTCCTAGAACTTCATTAACATAATCTCTTTTATTTACAGATTGTGCGATTGCTAAACGCATATCTCTATTTTTGAACTCTGGTTGCTGTTTTTCATTCATTTTCAAGAAGAAAGTAGATGCTATTAAACGTTTGAATAGACCTGGATCATCTTTATATTTATCGACTTGTTCAGACGTGATACCTGCACTATCTACCGAATTGGTATCATATAGTGATGCCCCAGCTTGAGTATCTTTTAAAATTTTATAATTTACTCTATCTAATTTAACAGCCTTTTTATCCCAATAATTATCATTTTTGGTCAGCATAATTTTATCTTCTACTGCCCATTTACTCACTTTAAACGGACCATTATATACTACTTTTTCAGCAGTTGTTCCATATTTATCACCATATTTTTTAACTGCTTTTTCATTTTGTGGCATAAATGTACCAAATGCTAGCATTTGTTTAAAATATGGAATAGGTTTAGTAAGATCAATTTTTAATGTGTAATCATCTAAGGCTTTAATACCTAGATCCTTTGGTTTTTTTCCGTGTTTACCTAAATTAATATCTTCTGCATTTTTAATATCATACATTATGTATGCATATTCTGAAGCCGTTTTTGGATCTACAGCTTTTCTCCAAGCAAATACAAAATCATGTGCTGTAACTGGATCTCCATTTGACCATTTTGCATTTTTACGTAATTTAATCGTTAATGTTTTTCCATTATTAGATTCTTTTGGATCACCTTTAGCTATTCCTGGAATTGCTTCATCTTTTCCATTTAATGTATATAATCCTTCGAAAACTTGATTATAAATTGTAAAAGAAACGGTATCAGTTGCTAAAACGGTATCCAAAGTATTCATATCTGATGATGTTGCTACTCGATAAGTCTGACCACTATCATCATATAATCCGCCACCTTTCCCACATGCACTAAGTAGCAAAGTTGTCACGATTAATCCTAAAATCACTTTAAAATTTATCTTTTTCATCTTAATCTTGTCCTCCCTTCCTCAGACTTAATTATGTTGAAGATGAATTTGATCTTGTTCTTTTAAACGTACTGCTTCTTCATCTGTTACAAAAACGTAATGATTAGGTCTAATTTCTTGCAGTCTACGTTCTGCATTTTTAGATTCATCTTCTTCATACACAATTCGTTTTCTTGTTCTTTCACTATCAGGATCAGGTTGAGGGATAGCAGATAATAGTGATTTAGTATAATCATGTAAAGGATGATAATAAATTTCGTCAGACGATCCTAATTCTACAATTTTTCCAAAATGCATTACTGCTATACGATCAGAAATATATTTGACCATTGATAAATCATGGGCAATAAATAAGAAAGTAATACCTCGTTCTTTTTGTAATTTCAGCATTAAATTTACTACTTGAGCTTGAATAGAAACATCTAATGCAGAAATTGGCTCATCTGCAATAATAAACTCAGGTTCTACAGCTAAAGCACGAGCAATTCCTATACGTTGACGTTGTCCACCAGAGAACTCGTGAGGGTAACGGTTCGCATGTTCTTTACTTAAACCTACTGTTTCTAGCAAATCATATACTCGACGTTTACGATCTTTTTTATCACTTGCTAACTTATGAATATCAATACCTTCTGCTACAATATCCATGACTTTTAGACGAGGATTTAAAGAAGCATATGGATCTTGAAAAATCATTTGAATTTTCTTATTAAATTTTAATAAATCTTTTCTTTTAGCAATCTTCTGAATATCTTGTCCTTCATAAAGAATTTCACCATCAGTAATATCATTTAATTTAATAATCGCTTTTCCAGTCGTAGATTTTCCACATCCAGATTCTCCTACTAATCCTAATGTTTCCCCTTTATAAATATTAAATGAAATATCTTCTATTGCTCTAACTTCATTACGTTTACCTTCATTAAAATACTGCTTTAAGTTTTTAATTTCTAATAATATTTCTTTATTCTTCTCCATCGAACGACACCCTTTCTACTCGACGTGGCTTGTCGTAATTATTAGGCATTTGACGTTGTCTCTTTTGTACCATCTCTGGCGGTTCAACTTTTGGAGCGCGTTCGTCTAATAACCATGATTTTACATAATGAGTAGGTGATATTTTAAACCATGGTGGAACTTCTTTAAAGTCAATGTCTAGTGCATATTGACTACGTCTTGCAAATGCATCACCCTTTGGTGGATGTAATAAATCAGGCGGAGTACCTGGAATTGCAATTAATTCTGTCTCGTTACTTGTTGTTAAATTAGGCATTGAAGATAATAATCCCCATGTATATGGATGTTTTGGATCATAAAAGATTTCATCGACATTTCCAGTCTCAATCATTTGCCCTCCATACATAACAGCCACTCTATCAGCCACATTTGCTACTACCCCTAAGTCATGTGTAATAAAAATAATAGATGTTTCAATTTTTTGTTGTAATTCTTTCATTAAATCTAAAATCTGTGCTTGCATTGTTACATCAAGTGCTGTCGTTGGTTCATCTGCAATTAAAATTTTAGGTTCGCATGCCAAGGCAGTTGCAATAACAATTCTTTGACGTTGACCCCCAGAGAATTGATGAGGATATGCTTTAAATCTTTTTTCTGCATTAGGTAGTCCTACTAAATTTAAAATCTCAAGTGCACGTTTTTTAGCTTCAGATTTACTATAATGACGATGTTTTATTAAAGGTTCCATAACTTGCTTACCAATTTGCATCGTAGGATTTAATGACGTCATAGGATCTTGAAATATCATAGAAATATCTTTACCACGAAGTTTGTTTAATTCTTTTTCAGATTTAATTGCTAAATCTTCCCCTAAAAAATTAATTGTCCCTTTTTTAATTCTCCCTGTATCACCCTGAAACAATTTTGTAATTGCTTTTGTTGTTACAGATTTGCCAGAACCTGATTCTCCGACAATCGCTAATGTTTCCCCTTTATTTAAAAAGAAATCTACTCCTCTAACCGCTTGCACTTCCCCAGCAGTAATATCAAAGGAAACATGCAAGTTGTTGACTTCTAACACTCTTTCTGACATAGATTTTGCCTCCTTTGTTATTTACGCATTTTTGGATCAAATGCATCGCGTAATCCGTCACTAAATAAGTAAAAGAATAAAATTAATAAACTTAATACTGTAGCTGGAATAAATAATTCGTGTGGGTGTATTAACAACATTGCTCGTCCATCATTTACGAGTGAACCAAGTGATGTTTTCGGTGCAGGCACCCCTATACCAATAAAGCTTAAAAATGCTTCGAAGAAAATTGCACTTGGTACAGTAAACATAGATGTTACTACAATGGCACCTAGTGTATTCGGTAAAATATGTTTAAAAATTAATTTAAATTTTGAAGCCCCTAATGTTCTTGAAGCCATTACAAATTCTTGACTTTTTAGTTTTAAAAATTCACCACGCACTACTCTACTCATACCTAACCATCCGGTGATAGACATAGCTAAAATAATCGTCCAAATAGATGGTTCAAATATCAATACAAATAAAATAACAATAATAAGGTTAGGAATAGATGCTATAATTTCTAAAATACGTTGCATCACATTATCAACACGTCCCCCAAAAAATCCTGAAATAGCACCATAAACGACTCCTATAAAGATATCTAGTGCAGCAGCTACAATGCCAATAAATAATGAAATTTGAGCACCTTTCCATGTTCTAGTCCAAAGATCACGACCTAATTGGTCTGTACCAAACCAAAAATTTTCTTTCACGCCCGCTTCTTTATAAGCGCTCTTACCATCTGCCCCTGTTCCATCAAAAGGTAAAAAGTGTACTTGATCTAGTACTGGAATTTTAGCAGGTAAATTTCGTCTAGTAACATCTTGTTCAGCATAATCATGTTTACTAAATGCTGGTCCTACAAATGCAAGAATGACAATTAAAATGAGTCCAATCAAACCGACAATAGCTAGTTTATTTCTTTTCAACTGTGTCCAAGCATCTTGCCAGAAGTTTTTACTTTCACGTTGTATTTCTGGTTCTTTATTTAAATCGAGTTCTCTAATAACAAAATCCGTCCCAACCGCTCCCTCAGAGGTATGTGACATCGCTGCATTTGAATGGTCATCAAATGGTTTATTAAAATTTTCAGGCATTATTTTTTACCTCCTTGTACACGGATTCTTGGATCAATTACACCATAAAGAATATCTACGATAAAAATTGAAACGATAAATAATGTACTAAATAAAATTGTAGTAGCCATAATAACTGAGAAATCATTTGTTGTAATCGATCTAACGAATTGGTCCCCTAAACCAGGTACACCAAAGATATTTTCAATAGTTAAAGTCCCTGTTAAAATACCGGCTAACATTGGAACAATAATTGTAATAATAGGAATTAATGCATTTCTTAATGCATGTCCAAAAAGGACTCTTATCGGCGAGTTACCTTTAGCTCTTGCTAATAATATGTAATCAGAACTTAGTACCTCTATCATTTCAGCTCGAATATAACGAGCTACTGTGGCCATTACACTTGCTGATAATGCTAAGGAAGGCAATACTGCTGTTGAAAATCCTTCCCATCCTGCCACTGGAAACCATCTTAAACGTACTGCAAAAACGTATTGTAATAGTACTGCTAAGACGAATGAAGGTACTGATACTGCTATAACTGAAATAACAGTAGTTGTATAGTCTACCCAAGTGTTTTGTTTCGTAGCAGCAGCTACGCCTAAAATTAAACCTAAAATCACTCCAATAATCATTGCAGTAATACCCATTTCCATAGAAGGAATCAATCTCGGTTTAATTAATGACCAAACTGGTTGATTATGATATTGGAACGAATAGCCAAAATCTCCAGTTACTACATTTTTTAAATAATGAAGATATTGCACTGCTACTGGATCATTTAATCCATATTTTTCGTTTAAAATTGCTTTTTGTTCAGCACTTAATTTAGCATCATTAAATGGTGATCCAGGCATCATTTTCATTAAGAAAAATGTAATTGTGATGATAATAAATAACGATAAAACCATATATCCCAAACGTTTTAATATATATCGCGTCATCATATAGTCCCCCTTTACTAAATATTCAAAATTAACATTCCCTTCAAAATTTTCAGAAATATTTATACATATTATATATACTATTTTCATAAAATTGCAATATAATTTTACATTTTCTTAATATAAGTGTAATTTTTATATATATTATTTAAAAGAATATAAATTTTAGATTTTATTTATAGTAAGTTTACAGTAAATTAGACTATATAGATAAAAAAGTCGGAGGTATACATGAACAATATTAAAACTTGGTTTATATGGCTCTTTTTGCCACTCATATGTACTTTTTTACTTTGGATGTTCGTAACTCAACATTCGTTTGTCTCATTTATTAATATCTTATTTTATATATCACTTGTATTATTTATATTGTTATTTTTAATTCTCCTTGTACAAGAAGGTATATTTGATGCTACAAGTTTTGGTTTTAGACGCATGCGTTATCAACTCGCTTCTCGCTCTAAGAAAAAAACTTTAGAGAACGATGACTTTTTCAATCCAAAACAAGTAAAAAAAGAGCATTATACCATTTCAACATGGTTACTACCTGCTCTAATACTATGTGCATTTTACTTCATTTTGACTATTCTCATTTCACTTTTTCTATAATATAAGAAAACCATGCATCTTATTGCATGGTTTTCTACTCTTAACTTAATTTTTAATCTTTAAACTTTTTAAATACTAATACTGCGTTATGCCCACCGAAACCTAGACTATTACTCATTGCATATTCAATTTCTAAATCTTGTGCTTCATTTGGAACAATATCTAAGTCACATTCTGGATCTGGTGAATCTGCATGAACCGTCGGTGCAACTTTAGAGTCACGAATAGATAATGCAGAGAAAATTGCTTCAATTCCCCCAGTAGCACCTAATAAATGTCCTGTCATCGATTTAGTTGAGCTAATTTTTAAGTTTTTAGCTGCATCTCCAAATGTATTTTTAATCGCTTTAATTTCATACAAGTCACCTACTGGCGTACTTGTACCATGTGCATTTAAGTATTGAATATCTTTAGCTTCAATACCTGCATCATCTAAAGCCGCTTGCATTGCACGAGAACCACCTTCGCCTTCAGGTGCTGGTGCAGTAATGTGATAAGCATCTCCAGTTGAACCATATCCTACAATTTCAGCGTAAATTTGTGCGCCACGTGCTTGTGCTGATTCTAATGATTCAATGACTAAGATACCAGCGCCTTCACCCATGATAAATCCGTCACGTCCTTCTTGGAAAGGACGACATGCTGTTTCTTTATCATCGTTTGTTGATAATGCACGACTTGCACTGAATCCTGCAAGTGCCATATGCGTAATAGGTGCTTCAGTACCACCAGTAATCATAGCATCAGCAGCACCTCTTTGAATGATTTTAAATGCTTCACCGATAGAATTTGTACCTGTTGCGCAAGCAGTAACAGTTGAACCATTAGGTCCTTTTGCACCTAAATCAATTGAAACTTGCCCAGTAGCCATGTCAGGAATAAGCATTGGAACAAAGAAAGGACTAACTCTTCTTGGTCCCTTATTCTTCAGTATTGTATGTGCAACTTCAAATGTTTCCATTCCCCCAATACCTGAACCAATCCAAACACCGATACGATTAGCATTATCATCATTGATAGTTAAATTAGCATCTTCTACAGCTTGTCTTGCCGCTACTACTGCATATTGTGTAAAACGATCCATGCGACGCGCATCTTTTTTCGAAATATGATCTTCAATATTAAAGTCTTTTAATTCACCTGCTAAGTGAACGTTATATTCTTCAGTATCAACGCGTGTAATTGTATCAATTCCATTGACACCTTTTAAGGCATTTTCCCAATTTGTTTGGGCATCGTTTCCAATAGGTGATAATGCACCCATACCAGTAATTACCACTCTTTTGTTTTCAGTCATACATTAAATCCTCCTATTTACCCCATTTGATTACCATAGCGCCCCAGGTTAGGCCACCACCGAAACCTACGAGTACTAAAGTGTCATCATCTTTAATTCTTCCGTTTTCTAACTCTTGTTGAATACTTAAAGGAATCGAAGCAGCTGACGTGTTTCCAAAACGGTTAACTGAAACACTCATTTTTTCTCTTTCAATACCCAATCTTTCACGTGCTGATTCCATAATTCTGATATTTGCTTGATGTGGTATAAACATATCAATATCATCAGATTCTAAACCCGCTTTTTCAACTACACGTGTAGACGCTTCGCCCATAATTCTTACAGCGAATTTAAAAACTTCGCGTCCATTCATTACTAGTTTACCAGTCTCTTTATTTAAATATAAATATTTTCCACCTGACCCATCTGAGCCTATTTCATAGCTAATAATACCTCGTCCTTCTGAGACTTCACCAATTACTACTGCACCTGCACCGTCTCCAAATAGTACAGCAGTTGAACGATCAGTTAAGTCAGTGATTTTGGATAATTTATCCGCACCCACTACTAAAATATTTTTATAGTCTCCAGATTGAACATATTGTTTTGCAGTAATCATTGAATACATGAAACCTGAGCATGCAGCAAGTTGATCCATAGTAGGCACTTTACCAGTACCTAATTTTTCTTGTAGTATATTAGCTACAGATGGAAATGGCATATCTCCAGTTGCTGTAGCTACAATAATCATATCTATATCATTCGGTTTAATACCAGCATCTTCAATTGCTTTCTTACTTGCTTCATATGCTAAATCTGACGTATCTTGGTCGTCACGAGACCAACGTCTTTCTTTAATGCCAGTCATTTTTGAAATCCATTCATCAGACGTATCTAAAAAACCTTCAAAATAGGCGTTATCGACTACTCTCTCAGGTGCATAAGCACCAAAACCTTTTATACCTACGTTCATGAACGTACACCTTCTCACTTCATTTTTTAATACCAGGTATTAATTTAACATACTTTTTAAATCTAACTCAAGTAGTTACACTTTATTAGACGATTTTGTTAAACAGTCACGAGCCAATAATTCATATAAAAAATGGCACAAATTTTTATACATTCTCTACTAATACTATACAAATAATTCACTTTACTTTAAAATGATAATATATATAAATTGGAGGTCATATATATGAAATACCTCGTAACTTTTATTTGGGCGTTAATCTTAACACAAATGGTTAACTTTGTACTTAATAGTTTAAATGGTGGCGGCAGTTTAGATGTGATTAAACCAATTATTATTGCAATCATCATTACCATTGCTATTGCCATTTTAGGTGCTATGATTAAACCTAATGATTTCGCTCGTAAAGGGAATAGAGACGTCTAAATGGTATTGTATTACGTGTTTGGAGTAATATAACGCTCTTAACAAGTTTAATAATAAGAAAAGGCATTGGAAAGCTTTGCTTTCCAATGCCTTTTTATATACTATTCAGCTGAAGATTTTTGTACATCAAATGTTAATTCTTGACTATCGTTAAGATCAACATTTACTTTTGTACCTTCTGGCATATTTTCTTTAATCATCATACGAGCAAGTGGTGTTTCAATTTGACGTTGTACAAAACGTTTAAGTGGTCTAGCACCAAATTGTGGTTCGTATGCTTCTTCACCTAACCATTTTTTAGCTTCGTCTGATACTTCAATTGAAATACGTTGATCCATTAATCGAATATTTAATTGAGTTAAAATTTTATCTACAATCATACTCATATCATTTATAGATAATGGTTTAAATAATACAATATCATCCATACGGTTTAAAATTTCTGGTTTAAAGAATGCATGTAAACTATCCATAACTGCTTTTTCAGTGCTTTCAGTAATTTCACCAGAATCTTTAACATTTTCTAATAATATTTGTGAACCAATATTACTTGTCATGATAATAATTGTATTTTTGAAATCTACGCTACGACCTTTAGAATCAGTTAAACGCCCTTCATCTAAAATTTGAAGTAACACGTTGAATACATCACTATGTGCTTTTTCAACTTCGTCGAGTAGAATAACTGAATATGGGTTACGTCTTACCGCTTCAGTTAATTGACCACCTTCATCATGGCCTACATAACCAGGAGGCGCACCAATTAATCTAGAAACAGAATGTTTTTCCATATATTCACTCATGTCAATACGAATCATATGTTTTTCAGAGTCGAATAATGATGAAGCGAGTGATTTAGCTAACTCTGTTTTACCTACACCAGTTGGACCTAAGAATAAGAAACTACCTATTGGACGATTAGGATCTTTTATACCTGCACGCGCTCTCACTACAGCATCTGACACAAGATCAACCGCTTTATCTTGCCCTACGACACGTTCATGTAAGATATCACTTAAGTTTAATAATTTTTCTCTTTCTGTTTCGACTAATTTAGAAACTGGAATACCTGTCCATTGGCTTACAATATCTCCAATTTCCTCATCAGAAACAACTTC
Source organism: Staphylococcus sp. HMSC068C09 (assembly GCF_001813735.1). Taxonomy (NCBI): domain Bacteria; kingdom Bacillati; phylum Bacillota; class Bacilli; order Caryophanales; family Staphylococcaceae; genus Staphylococcus; species Staphylococcus sp. HMSC068C09. The sequence goes on along the minus strand of NZ_KV813756.1, from coordinate 197,376 downwards.
GCGAATCATGCGTTCATTATCGCCTTGTTCATCATGGAAAGCTTCTTCGTATTCTTTTAATTCTTTTTCTAATTGTGGAATCGTACCATATTGTAATTCTGCTGCTTTTTCATAATTACTTTCTGTTTGCGCATCTTCTAAAGCTTGACGACTACGATCTAATTCAGCACGTTTTTCTTGAACTTTCGCGATTTTTTCTTTTTCTTGTTCTACACGAGATTGTAATGACGCTTGTTTTTCTTTTTCATTTGAAAGTTCTTCTTGTAATTCTTCTAATCGATGTTTACTTGCATTATCTGATTCATTTTTTAATGCACTTTCTTCAATTTCTAATTGCATAACACGGCGATTAACTTGGTCTAATTCAGTTGGATTTGATCCCATTTCTGTTCGGATAGTTGCACAAGCTTGGTCGACTAAATCAATTGCTTTATCTGGTAAAAATCGATCAGTAATATAACGATCTGATAATTCTGCTGCTGCTACTAAAGCACGGTCTTGAATACGCACACCATGATAAACTTCATAGCGTTCTTTTAAACCACGTAAGATTGAAATTGTATCTTCTACGTCAGGTTCACTTACACCTACTTTTTGGAATCGACGTTCTAAGGCTGAATCTTTTTCAATATATTCTCTATATTCATTTAATGTTGTAGCACCGATACAATGCAATTCACCACGAGCTAACATTGGTTTTAACATATTACCAGCATCCATTGCACCATCTGTTTTACCAGCACCAACTAACATGTGAATTTCATCGATAAATAGGATAATACGTCCATCTGATTCTTTCACTTCTTTAAGTACTGCTTTAAGACGTTCTTCAAATTCGCCTCTAAATTTTGCACCTGCAACTAATGCACTTAAATCTAATTCAAAAATAGTTTTATCTAGCAATGATTCCGGCACATCTTTACGTACAATACGTTGTGCTAATCCTTCTACAATTGCAGTTTTACCTACACCAGGCTCTCCAATTAATACTGGGTTATTTTTAGTTTTACGGCTTAAAATTCGAATGGTATTACGGATTTCTTCATCTCTACCAATAACTGGATCCATTTTGCCTTGGCGAACTTCTTCTACTAAATCTCTACCATATTTCTCTAAAGCTTCATAATTTACTTCTGGATTTTGTGAAGTCACATGATTTCCCCCTCTAACTTTAGTAATAATTTCTTTGACTACTTCTTCTTTATTTCCTACAAATTGTTGTGTTGTTTCATCAATGTCCATAGCAGCACGTAAAATATGTTCCATTGAGATATATTCATCTTCATATTCTTTCATATATGACTCAGCTTTATTTAATAATTCGTTTGCTTTTGAGCCAATATATTGTCCATATTGAACATTATCACCTTGTACTGATGGATAGTGTTTTAATTTTTCACTATACGCTTGATTTAATTGATCAGTGTCTATATTTGCACGTTCTAAAATACTTTTAAACAAGCTTTCGTCTTCTTCTAAAGTTCCTTTTAGTATTGCTTCAATTTCAATATTTTGTAATTCATTTTCTTTACTTAATTCAATTGCTTTTTGCAAAGCTTCTTGTACTTTATAAGTCATTTGATTGATATCCAAATGTATTCACCCCTACTTTTTGTATAAGAGTATGGTCAAATACTTCTTCATTTGACTTTGACTTTCTTTGACCTTAATTACATTATAGACCTTCTTTACTAATTAATCAACACTTTTACTCATCTTTTTAACAATTCAATAAATCCTATCATATCAAGCATTCATTTACGTTTCATTCATTACTTATCATATTACCTTACTATTTAAACATTGTTACCTTAATTTTTTCTTAAATGCTAAAAAAGGATTAACTTTGTGAGCATCCTCAACTAGTTAATCCTTTTTAATTATTTATTTTTTAGTCATATTTTTTAGTATTTCATCCGATAATGCTTGTACCCCACTATGTTCTAAGTGCACACCATCAGATGCAAAATATTCAGTGTGACCGGCAGAACGTTTATACCAGTCTACTAAAACAACATTTTTATGTCGCTTAGCTGCGTCTGAAAGTTGTTTATTTACATTATCTTGCCAGCTTCTCGGTACCCTTGTATTAACTAAATATATTTTAGCTTTACCAAATTTACTAATAAGTTGATCAAGCTCATCTTGAGTAAAATCTCCATTTGTACCAAGTTCTAATACAACTTGATTTGATGGTTTATTATAATTAGTATAATTATTTGCAACTATCAGGGCTTCTTGTAAATGACGACCTACTTTACCATCTATAGTTGCTTTAGGAACTTGAGATTTAAATTCTTCACCAATATCTACCATAACTGAATCGCCAATAAGTAATGGGCTGATATTTGTGTAAACTTTATCTTTATTCTCACTCTTACTTGTTTGTCCATTTAACTTAATATTTTCACCGGGCATCATTTTGACTAAATATTTATCAGCAGTACTTGTATTAAAACTGTTTGCTTTATTTGCAATTTCATCTTTTCCAAATCGATCAAATGCACCCATAAATATTAATAACAATGGAATCACAGCTATGATAGTAACGATTGTTCTTATAAATTTAGGTTTACGTAATCGGTCAAAAGAAAATGCACTTAATCCTTCACGTCTAAATGGTGTTTCAATATAACGATAAGATAATTCCGCAAACACCACAGTTAATAGTATATCTAAGATATATACATATATTGGTAACTGACCATCAACAAAATGTATATGTAGAAAACTAATGACGGCGAAATGCCATAAGTATAAACTATATGAACGTTTTCCGATATACACTAACAAAGGATGTCCTAAAAATTTAGCAATCATTGTAGATGGGTGAACGACACTTGCAATAACAAATAATGTCACTAAAGATATCAAATAAAACCCACCATTGTATATCCAATCACTATCGTCATTAACTGTAAAGAATAAAATAATTAAGATAAGTAGGCTACCTATACCAATACCATCTATTGCACGACGTAATCGTTGTGGTGGATTAGCTTTTAATTTAAATGGTGGCCAAACAAATGCTAATATGACGCCTAATAATAATGTTTGTAAACGAGTATCTGTACCAAAATAAACACGTGAATATCCCACATTTGGTTGTGATATAATGACCATTTCTAATAAAGAGGCCAATGATACTATCCAAAATATAAGTGTCACATTACGATATTTTTTAATCGTAAGTAATAATATCACTAAAACGAATGGGAAAAATAAATAAAATTGTTCTTCGATAGCAAGAGACCATAAATGTTTAAGAGGCATGAATGAAAATTGTTCAAAATAGTTAACATCTTTAGCGATATACCACCAATTTGAAACATAAAATAACGCCGCAATAATATCATGTTTAACTCTAATAATTTGTTGAGGTTCAAATAATAAGGTCGCAATACCTACTGTTATTAATAAAGCTATCACCGCTGGCAGTAGACGTTTTATGCGTCTAATCCAAAATTGTTTAAGATTAATAATTCCTTTTTCTTCATACTCTCTCAAAAGTAAACTTGTAATTAAGTATCCTGAAATGACGAAGAAAGTATCTACGCCAATAAAACCTCCAGTTAGCCACTTTCTATTCAAATGATATATAATGATGCCTAATACGGCAATTGCTCTTAGACCATCTAAACCAGGCATATAGCGCATTTTTATTTTATCATGAACGCCCTTTTCTAAATTTTGTTTCATTGTTCACATTCTTTCCCTATTAAATAATAAATTTTCAATAAATTCATTAGATATAAAAGCACTAAAATCAGAATAACAATAAAGTTAATTATAGAAATTTGTATGTATGATTGGTCATTCTATAGTCTATGAATTTAATATACTGTATAATATGATTCTGTGTTTTATACTAAGTTGACTGAAAATTTGATATACAATTAAATAAAATATAAATTCATTTTCATTGATTAATTCTTAATTGTTGAAAATTATACTTTTCTTAAGATATAAGTCTTATGTATTGTAGTATAACCTAGAAGTAAATTCAATTTATATTACAATTGTGTCATTTCTTTTTTACTCATTTAAAAATAAAATTGTCACATTCTTATATATTAAAAAAGAGAGTAGAAGAAAAATTCATCCCCTACTCTCTATTAAATATTGTATGAAGCTCTTCATAATAAAGAGCTTCATACAATTAATGCTGTCGAGCTCACTTAAATTTATCCAACGCCTAATGCGATTTTTGCATATCTAGACATCATATCTTTATTCCATGGCGGATTCCAAACAATATTAACTTCTGTATCTTGAATCTCTGGAATTTCGGCTAATACTGTCTTAATTTGATCGATGATTTGTGGTCCAAGTGGACAGCCCATAGATGTAAGTGTCATCTCTACAGTACATAATCCTTCATCATCAACATTTACTTTATATACTAAACCTAAATTAACAATGTCTATACCTAATTCAGGGTCAATTACCATTTCCAAAGCGCCAAGGATACTATCTTTTAATGCTTCTTCCATTAGTATCACCTCTCAATAATTATCTTTACACTAATATATCAAATATCCGACAAAACGCCAATAAAATGCTATGATACAAATAAACTAATATTTATGAACTGTAATGCAAGGAGATATTTATGAAACCTTATTTAATTTGTTTAGATTTAGATGGAACATTATTAAATGATAATAAAGAAATTAGTGATTATACAAAAAAAGTTTTAACTTCCTTACAAAAACAAGGTCATTACTTGATGATTGCAACTGGACGTCCTTATCGTGCAAGCCAAATATATTATCATGAACTTAACATGAATACACCTATTGTTAATTTTAATGGTGCCTATGTTCATCATCCAAAAGCAGATGACTTTGAAACCAAACATGAGGTATTAGATGTAGACATCGCTAGAAGTATGATAGAGGCACTTCAAAAAGCTAATGTTACAAACATTATTGCTGAAGTGAGAGACAGTGTCTTTATCAATGACCATGATCCTCGATTATTTGAAGGTTTTTCAATGGGCAATCCTAAAATCCAAACAGGCAATTTATTAGAAAAACTTGATGAATCTCCAACTTCCATATTAGTGGAAGCTGAAGAAGTGAATATCACACGTATTAAACAAATGTTAACTCGTTTTTATGCTGAAAATATTGAACATCGTCGTTGGGGTGCACCTTTTCCTGTTATTGAAATCGTAAAACGAGGTATTAGTAAAGCTCGTGGCATTGACTATGTTAAATCATATTTAAATATAGATTCTTCTAATATTATTGCATTTGGAGATGAAGATAATGATTTAGAAATGATTAAATATGCTCAATACGGAATTGCTATGGACAATGGTTTAGATGATTTAAAACATATCGCTAATCATATCACTTATTCCAATAACGAAGATGGAATTGGGCGTTACCTAAATGAATTTTTCAAACTAGAAATACCTTATCAATAATAAAAATGAGAGTACTTAAAGTAAGATTCTAAAAATTATAATTGTATCTTACTTGTTTACTTCTTAGTTATGGAGGATATGTATGGCTAAAATTATTATAGTTGGTGCTGTTGCTGGAGGCGCAACATGTGCAAGTCAAATTCGTCGCTTAGATAAAGAAAGCGACATTATCATTTTTGAAAAAGATCGAGATATGAGTTTTGCTAATTGTGGTTTACCTTACTATATTGGACATCTCGTTTCTGATCGTCATCAAATATTGCCTATTACACCAGACATTTTTAAAGAGAAGAAAAATATTGTAGTTAAAACACATCATGAAGTAATTGAAGTAAACGATCAACAACATGTCGTACGTGTATTAAATCATCAAACAGGCGAAACATTCGACGAAACTTATGACAAATTAATCTTAAGTCCTGGCGCTAGTGCGAATACTCTTGGATTTACTAATAATTTTACTTTCACTCTAAGAAATGCAGAAGATATGGACCAAATCGATCAATATATTTCTCGTCATAAAGCTAAGCGAGCATTAGTTGTCGGTGCTGGTTACATTTCATTAGAAGTATTAGAAAACCTTTATCAACGTGGTCTTGATGTGACATGGATTCATCGTTCAGATAAAGTCAATAAATTAATGGACCAAGATATGAATGCAGCCATTTTTAGCGAAATTGATCAAAGAAACATTTCATATAGATTAAATGAAGAAATTGAATCAATTCAAGCGCATACTGTTTATTTTAAATCTGGTATACATGAAGATTTCGATATCATTATTGAAGGTATAGGAACTCATCCTAATTCATCATTTTTACGTTCATCAAATATTCATATAGATAAACAAGGTTTTATTCCTGTTGATGATTGCTTTAAAACAAATATACCTGATATTTATGCTCTAGGTGATGTCATCACCTCACATTATCGCCATGTAAATATGAATGCTCAAGTACCTTTAGCTTGGGGTGCTCATCGTGCAGCAAGTATTATAGCAGAACAACTCTCAGGTAATAAACATATTACATTTAAAGGTTTTCTTGGTTCAAATATTGTAAAATTTTTTGACTACACTTTTGCGAGCGTAGGAATAAAACCTGAAGAATTAAGTCTATTTAATTATGAGATGGTTGAAATTAAGTCTGGTGCACACGCAGGATATTACCCAGGTAATACACCCCTACACTTACGTGTCTATTTTAATAAAGACAATAGACAATTAATACGCGCCGCAGCAGTTGGAAAACAAGGCGCCGATAAACGTATTGATATTTTATCAATGGCTATGATGAATCAACTTACAGTAGATGAATTGGCTGAATTTGAAGTTGCCTATGCGCCTCCTTATAGTCATCCTAAAGATTTAATCAATATGATTGGTTACAAAGCACGCAATATATAAAAAGAATCGTTTGAGTAGACACTCAAACGATTCTTTTTACTTAACTTAAACCGAACATTTTAGATAATGGACCCCATGGTAAGATAATTCCAAGAGCCATAGTAATAATAATTAAAATAATTGTTGCCCAAAATAAGCCATGACTAGGTGCATGTTTTTTTCTTTTAGCTAATGATACTTCCATTAAAGCAACAACACCTAAGCCACATAACATTTTTAAAGTAAGAAGCATGTGGTTGCCACCTTCACCATGACTCGCTGCCATAAACTCTTCAATTAATTCCCAAAATCCTGAGAATATTGTAAGGAGCATAAAGACTCTAAGCCCCATATGTAATGATTTAAAAGTTGGTGTTGGCCCCTGTGATTTTGAAATGTGTAAAAATGCAATAATATATAACACAATGGTTAAAACCCAACTCACAATATGCATATGTAACAAGACTTGATTACCTCCAATATTTATAATCACTTTCTTTTAATTATCATAACATATTTCCACTTTTTAAGTATTAAAATTTAAAAAGGAGAGAAGCCTTAGCTTCTCTCCTTTTAAACATAACTAGCATTATTATTTGGCAATATAAGTTGTCAAAGTACCAATGTTATCAATAGTTACTTTAACTTCATCACCTGGTTGTAAGAATTTTGGTGGTTGTAATCCAGCTCCTACACCCGCTGGAGTACCGGTTGCAATGATATCACCAGGATGTAAAGCAACATATTTAGAAATTTCTTGAATTAAGTCATCAATTTTATTAATCATTTGACTAGTGTTTCCATCTTGGCGAATTTCATTATTCACTTTAGTGACAATATTAACATTTTCTGGAGTAGGTAATTCATCTTTAGTAACAATATATGGTCCCATTGGGCAACCACCTGTTAAACTTTTAGATAAGAATGCTTGATCTTGTGCATTTTGAGCAGTGCGGTCTGTAATATCATTAATGATAGTATAGCCATAGACATAATCTAATGCTAAGCCTTTAGGAATCTTTTCGCCATATTTACCGATCACAATTCCTAATTCACCTTCGTAATCTAACTGATCTGTAATATCTTTATGATTTGGAATTGTTGCGTTATCACCAGTTAAAGAAGAAGCTGCTTTAGTGAACACATATAAACGTTGCACTTCATGATTTAACTCAGAGGCATGATCTTTATAGTTACGACCAAAAGCAATAACATTATTCGGTGGTGTTACAGGAGGTAAAAATTCAATATCATTAAATGAGAATTTATACTGATCTGCTTTTCCACTATTTTCAACAGCTACTATTGCTTTACGTACTTGTTCTTGGAAATCAAGTGTTTGGTTTTGTTGTAAACCTTCAAGTAGCGTTTGTGGATGGAAGTCTCCTTCACCAAATTCAGCAAAAATTTGTTTTAAATCCCATACAGCGTCTTCACGCTTTACTTTAACGCCATATGATTCAGCGTTATTGTATTTGAATGATAAAAATTTCATTCATTATCAACTCCTCATCTATATCTTATTTCATATTATAACTTTAATTATTAATAAATAACAAATATATATGTCTGAAATTTTAGAAATTTGACGCATCTTTTCTAAAATAAAATAAGATTGATATTATAAAGCATCTTCAATGCTCATCTCACCGAATTGGAAGAAATATAAATAGCCGTTCACTCTTTTATTTAGTATTGTTTCTAAGGTGTTTTTGTAATATTTCATTTGAATTTTATACTTATCACGTAATTGTATTCCAATCTCTTGATCCGTCAGCCCTCTTCTTCGATTAAAAGCATCTGTTTTGTAATCTACAAAATAATATTGATTATCTTTAATAAAAATCAAATCAATCATACCTTGGATAATGGAGACATCTTCATCTAAATCTGGTATTTCATCTACACGTGCTTGATTAACTACAAATGGTAGCTCTCTGTATACTTCATCAGCTTGTGCAATTTTCATATATAAGTCACTACGAATAAATTCCATAATTCTTTCAAATTGGATATCTTTTTTAGCGTCTTCTTCAATAATGTGTTGATCAATTAACATATGAATATAGTCATCTAACTCTATTTCAGTTAATCGTTGTTCTCTAAATGGAAGATGCTGCATAACGGTATGCATCAATGTACCAATTTCATTAGCTTTACGTTTTCTTTCTTGTCTTAAGAATTTAGGACGTTCATAAGTATAAGCACCAATGCGATATTGTCTTACTCTATCGTAACTTGTTCCATCTTCTTTAGTTTCTAATTGACGTTTTAATTCAGATACAGATTGTTTTGATGGCTTTTGAGTATTTTTTATAAATGGATACTTAAACGTTAATTGATGAATCATTTGTTGTTCGTTTTCTTTATTATTCGGAGCCTCTTCTTCAATATCATTGATAGTTCGATGTAATGTCTCATTTGAATCACTTATTAAAGATAATTCATCAAAATGAATGATTTTCAAATCTACATATGGTTTCAAACTGTCATCTAATTGATTGATAGATGTCTCAAATTGATAATCGGATGTGATAGATTGAGATAAGTGTTTCGCTAAAATACTATATACCAGATTAAAAGGTCGTTCTACTGATAATCTTTTATGAAGTGCAATGAGTTGATTTGAAATAGGCAAACGTTCATACTTTCTTAACTTTTCTTCTTTATCTACCGTTCCAATTAGAATGAGCTGTTCTTTTGCACGAGTTAATGCCACATACATTAAACGCATCTCTTCAGAAATCAATTCTTTTTCTGTTAACGATTTAACAACTACAGATGAAAGTGATGGATAAGAAATATTATCTGTTAAATCATAGTACTCCATTCCTAAACCATATTTTTGATTTAATACTAAAGGTTTCCGAATATCTTCTTTATTAAAATTCTTAGAAAGACCAGAATAAATAACATATGGAAACTCTAAACCTTTACTACTATGAATTGTCATCATTCGAACTACATTATCATTAGGTCCTATCACATTTTCTTCACCAAAATCTTTTTTACGCTCTATCAATTCATCGATAAATCTTATAAATTGATAAAGTCCTCTAAACGTAGAGTTTTCAAATTCTATTGCTTTATTAAACAATCCAAAAAGATTAGCACGTCTGCCTTTACCACCAATCAGTCCGCTAAAATATTGAATGACATAATGATCATTATAGAACTTATCAATTAACTGATACACAGGATGTGTTTGCCCATAATCTTGATATAAATGTATATCTTCAATAAAACGACGTAATTTATCAACTAATTGTGTGTTAGCTTGATCATATTTTATATAGTGTAAAATTGATTGATAAAAGTAATCATCATTTGAACTGACTACTCGAATTTCAGCAAGTTCATCTTCAGTAAATTGATAAATAACAGAGCGCATTAACCCAACTAGATAAATATCTTGCAATGGGTTATCAATCGTTCTAAGAAACGATAGTACTAGTCGTACTTCCGTTTGTTCAAAATAACCTTCCTTACTATTAACATGGAACGGAATATTATTATCTTTAAATACTTTTTGCAAACGTCTAGCATTACTCATTCCACGTTCTAAAATAACAATATCTTTATAAGTTGCTTTACGATAGGCATTGTTTTTCGCATCGTAAACGAGTTTATTATCAAGGATATGCTTTACTTGTTCAACTACATAATATGCTTCTTGTTCCTGTCTATCTAAGTCTGTGTCCTCATTTTCAGATTTAATCAGCGCATGTAATTCGAGTGGCATTGGTTTTTCTGGATAATAATGAGCGCCGAAATATAAACGCGCATCGACATCATAATTAATTTCTCCAACCGCTTCATCCATCATATGATCAAAAAGATAATTAGTCGTTGAAAGTACTTCCTTTCTTGAGCGGAAGTTATTAGATAAGTCAATTCGAAGTCCCGTTTGTTGCCCTTCTTTAGTGAATCGATGATATTTACTCATAAACAATGTAGGATCCGCTTGTCTAAACTTATAAATAGATTGCTTTACGTCTCCCACCATAAATAAGTTGCCATCTAATTCATCACCACGTTTGATAGTAGATATAATTGCCTCTTGTACCTGATTGGTATCTTGATATTCATCAATAAGTATTTCTTCAAATTGATGACGATAATCTTTAGCGATAGTAGAAGGCATCCCGTTTTCATCTGTTAATATTTGTAAGGCAAAATGTTCATAATCTGCAAAGTCTAGTACATTTCTACTACGTTTTTTCTTAGCAAAATCATTAATGATATCTTTAATGATTTGAACTAAATATTTTATCCGAGGCGCTAACTGTTTCATATCGTCTTTAAGTTCATCTACTGACCGCATTAAATATTTATTTTTTACATCTTGAATGGTTTCATTATATTCTTTATAGAAAGATTTAATATCTTCAAGTGTCTCTAAATCTTCATTTTCTTTTTTTATTTTTGATGACATTTGTGGAAATTTTTCAGGTGTATGATTAAGAAGTGCATCTCTATTCAAAACACCATCTTCTAATATGCTTTGACATATCATTTTCTCTCTTTGGACAACTTCTAAATGTTTTTCAACAGCATTACAATAGGATAAAAGATTTTCTGCTTCAAGAAGTGAGTCAAATGCTGCTTTCATATATATTTCTGCAAGTATTTTTAATTCTTTAAGGTAGTCTTGTTGCTTCTCATCATTCTCGTAAGGATCAACTAATGAATCTAACCATTTAAATGGTGAAGGATTAGCTATACTAAAATAATAAAATCGCTTTAACATTTCTCTAAATCCATCGTCATTTCTATCATTTGATAGTTGTTCGACTAAAGTCAAAAATTCAATATCAGGATTTTCATAATGATGTTCTAGTACTTCATCAATTGATTGCTCCAATAAAAGTACGTTTTCTACTTCACTAATCGTTCTAAAATTAGGGTCTAGTTGGATAACATCATAATGTTGTTGAATCACCTTTAAACAAAAACTATGCAGTGTAGAAATTTGAGCTTGATGTATTTTTATACGTTGACTTTTTAAGTGTTCATTCTTAGGATCCTCTAATGAAGCTTGTTGAATACGTTGTTCTACACGATGTTTCATCTCTCTAGCACTTAAGTTCGTAAATGTTACTACAAGTAATTTATCAACATCTACTTCATCTCTTAAGATTTTTTGAATAATACGTTCAACTAGAACAGCTGTTTTTCCTGAGCCAGCAGCTGCTGCAACTAGTATATCTTGTCCTTTTGCATATATACTGTTCCATTGTGCATCCGTCCATTGTGCGTCTTTAGGTTTTATCGGAATATTATTCATTGTCCTCACCGCTTTCTAATTCGACCTCTTGAATTGCTTGAATTGGATTAATCGATTCATCTACATGGCGATAATGTTTACTATCAATAAGGCTATCTACGTGACATACTGACTGGAAACTACAAAATTCACATGGTAATTTGTCTTCAAATTTAAGTGGAGCTACTTCTGTATGACCATCCATAATATTTGAAGCAGTCTCAATAAAATTATTTTTATTGTGTTGAATAAATTTATGAATCGTTGTTTCATCAGCAACTTGGCTTCCCCGTGCACTAATACCTCCATCTTTTTTTAATGTCACGGGTACAATATCTGATTTAGATATCTCGTTAAGTCTTATATCCATAGCATCGATAACTTCAGCATCACTATTGATTAATCCTTTTAATTTATATTCTTTTAGAATAGCTTGATGAATATTTTTCTTATTTAATGCCTCTTCAGTTAAATCGCCCCATTTTTCAAATTTCAAACGTTCATCATGAATGTGGAAATATAACAATCCACCTGGTTTAACCTCTGAACTTAAACCAAGTCGCTCTGAATTTTGTAATACGATATCCATATACGTCATCATTTGCATCTGTTTACCATAATAAACTTTTTTCAAATTTAAATTGGCGCTATGATTAGATGATTTATAATCAATAATATTTACAAAACTTGTATTATTTTTTGTATAAGTATCGATACGATCAATTTGTCCACGAATATGAATCGGAACCCCTTGTGTCGTCATTAAGGGATGTGCAATCAACTCTTCTTCAGTTCTTGGTTTCTTTCTAAAAGCAGTTTCAAAACGTTTTGGTCTAAATTTTGTATTCTCATTTTGATAACGAAGTGCCTTTAAAGTACTTTCAACAATGACACCTATACGTTTAGATACATAACGATAATATGCATTGGAATCCATTAAATTAAATTGCACTTGTGGTAAAACATGTTGTAGAGCTTCTTCTGTAAGTGCATGGATTTTCTGATTATCCAGTTGACTAAATTCTCCGTTTACTTTATCCGAAATATATTTTAAAGCATTATGAAAAATATTACCTAAATCAAAACTTTCAAGTTGATATTTGGTACGTTCATTTAAACGAAGACCGTAAGTAGTATAATGTTGGAACGGGCAATCATTATAACCTTCAAATCGTGAAACACTAGCATTAATAGACGTTCCATATAATGCTTCTGACAATTGTGGTGTGAGTTGAATGGTTTCATTATCATATGTTAATGCTGTTGATAAATAGTTTATACTGTCATTTAATTCTTCATTTTCACTTATAACTTTATAAGCATCAAGCCACGTATCTGCTACCGCTTCTTCTTCCAACCACGATTTCAATGCTTCAAATAAATGAATTTTAGTTTGATGTGGATGTTCCATTAATGTAAGAGGATAAGCATGATGCAGATAATGAATATTTTGGATATCCAAATTACTGAACAATGCTTGAATCTGATTTAAAAATGGACTTTTCTCTTTTTCATCTCCTTGCATCCCCATAAGACTATATGAAAAAGTCATTTGTTCACATGCACGTGTCATAGCAATATAGCATACAAATGCTTCATCCATTTGTAAGATATCAGAGGTTGGACTTAATTCAACACTTCCCTGTTCCTCTAACAAACGTTTTTCTTCATCAGTGATTAAGCTTGAAGATGACATGGGCTGTGGCATCACTCCATCATTCATCCCAACCATATAAACGTGTTTTTTATTATCAACTTTTGCTAAATCCATAGTCCCTATGCTCACTTGATCCAATGTTTGAGGAATCATTACAAATTCGAGTTGTTCAAGTCCAATGTCAAATACTTCTAAGAATCGATTTATACTCATTTCTTCTTCTTCAAATACTGTGACTAAATCATCTAGTATTTGTATTAATCCATTCCATAATTGGTCAATTTCTTCTGCTTTCTCATGGTCCCCTTTTAAATCTAGTTCATCACGGTGAGCCATTAAATATTTAGGTAAATCAAAAGCTTCCATTGTTTCATAAAATGCAGTTGCATAATCTCTAACATTTTTAGAGTGAAGCATGGCTTGTTCAAAACGAAGTATTTTATTTACAACATCATCCTTTAAGCGTACGACGTCTTCAAATGCTTCTTTTTCTTCTTCAGTTAATTGATGCGCTTTACGTCCCATTTTTGTAAAATTATCGATATTAAACAATTTATCATCTAACCATTTTTTACCGTAAATACCTCGTTCAATGACAAAGTTTTCTAATAGATCAATTAAGTAACTACTATTTTTAAATTGATGAGATAAAATATTGGTTTTAAATAGTCTCATCATTGGACTAAGCCCCATATTACTTTGGATAACTTCTAATAAAGAACGTATCATTTCCATTATAGGATGATGTGTCATCGATTTTTTAGTATCAATATTATAAGGAATATCGTATTGTGGCAAAATAGATTCAAATAGATAGGCATATGTTTCATCTCTATATAAAATTGCAATATCTTGATATCTAAAGTGTTTATCACGTGTATCTTTAATAATACGTCGTGCTATTTCATTAACTTCTTCTCTCATATTCGATGACTCAAGTAAATCAATATAACCATGTGATTGAGTTGGATTAACTTGAAGTGCGTCAAATTGTTGTTCTAATTGTAATAAATCTTTATTTTTGAAACGATATGGTGTTGTAAAATAATGTTCATTTAAAGGTATATGTAATTCATTTGCAATTTCTTTTAAGTGAATAAGTACGTCAGAAGGTTTTCTAAACATACTAAAGTGATCTTCATTACCATCTGTAGTTAATAATATAGTAACTTGTTTAGCATTTTGTACTAATGCTTTAATAATTTGATATTCAAGTGTTGAAAAGTTATAAAATCCATCTATATAAATATCAGCATGCTTAATCCACTCAGATTTGTGCATTATTTCAATAAAATAATTAAGACTGTCTTCAGCGGTAATAAATTCTCCATTTAATCGTTCTTCAAAATAATGATAAATAAGCGAAATATCTTCTAGTTTATGTCGGGTTCTTGTTTGTAATTCATTATCTTCTAAAAATGAATCAAGTTGATGAGGTGTTACAGAATATTTCTTAAAATCTTGGATTTGTTCACTTAATTTTTCACTAAAACCATAATAATCTGCTTGAGATTGATATAATTTCATTTCTGATTTGTGTTGTTGAACGATATTGAATATCATCATTTCAATAGCTGCTTTAGTTAAACGTGTTTCAGTTAATCCTCCGAGTTCTTGAAAGATTCTATAGCTCAAACGTTCAAAATGTAAAACTTCCGTTCTTAAACTCCCGTTTAACTCTCGATCATTTACGAAAGATTGCTCCAATTGAAACGTACTTTGGGTAGGTGCAATCAAAATGATAGGATCTCCAAGAGGATTTTCTTTCATTTGTTGTTTAATATTTTTAATCATATGATACGATTTACCGGTACCAGCTCTTCCAAGATATGTATTTAATTCCATTATCTACACACTCCTTTAAACTCATTTTACCACGGAACATACGTTCTTAAAAAGTAAAGTAGATAAAATAAAAGTAGAATGTGAATTCACCTGAATTGACATTCTACTTTCATTTTTAAATTGATATCCTACTTATCTGGATTAAAATTAAATTTAAAATCATTTAGTGGCCAAAATCTAAATGATACTTTACCGACGATTTGTTGTTTATCTATTAATCCAAACGCTCTACTATCTTTACTAACTTCACGATTATCTCCTAATACTAAGTATTTATTTTTAGGAATAACGTTAGACTTAGGATGAGCATTAAGAAGATCCTTAGTTTCAAAAGATCCTGTAATGTACTCTCCTTGTTTATGTTTTTCATTATAGTCTAAGTAAGGCTCATTTACTTTTTTTCCATTAACATATAGCTGATCTTTTTTATATGTCACACTATCTCCTGGTACGCCTATCACTCTTTTAACATAGTCATCAGATTTATTAGCATGGAAAACAATAACATTTCCTTTTTTTATGTTTCCTACCTTATAACCTAAAATGTTAACCATTACATGTTGTCCATCTTTTAATGTTGGATCCATAGAGTCGCCTTTTATTGTATAGGATTTGGCAACAAAAGTGACTACAAGCCATACGAGCAATAAGCCTACAGCTATCGCAACAATCCATTCTGTTATTTCTTTTTTCAAATATAACACCTCATCTATTTATTAAACTCATAGTTGAATGATCTAAAAGGATAATACCTTAGACATACATTTCCTATAACATCACTTTTTTTAATTAATCCATATTTTCTCGAATCAGTTAATGTATTACTATTATCATTCAACACTAAAAATGAGTCAGGTGGAATAATATCCCCATCAGTATTTTCTAAATCTCGTAATGCGAAATCATTAATATCTCTATTTTTAGCATAATATTTATTCACTTGTCTATCATCTTTATATAATTTACCATGCCTTATTTCTACCGATTCGCCTGCTTTCCCAATAATACGGCTAAAATGAATTTGATCATGATGGCGATACATAATAATATCGCCTTCATTTAATAAATTAAATGTCACTTTCAATTTATTAATCATTATATAATCATTTTTATTTAGAGTGGGGGCCATCTCATTAGTATGAACAATTGCACTTCTTAGTAAAAAATTTTGGATAAATATCACAAAAATAATTGCTAAAATAATGGAGATACTCGTACTTATAATTCGACGCAAAATGTCACTCCTCATGTGTTCCCATAAAATGTTTTTCAACTCTTTTTCCAATAAACCATATGACTATAGTAACAATAATTAAAATAATTGCTCTTATAGGATGGGTTAAAAATGTAGTCACTTCTCTACCCATCACTGCTAAAAATGAGATGGAAATAAACTTTGAAAATAATAAAATAATAAAATAATTCTTCATTTTAATATGAGAAAAACTAGCTACAAAGTTTACTACTGTATTAGGTGTAAATGGAAAACACATTAATATAAAAATAGGAACAAGTCCTTGTTTATCTATAAAATGTGTAAGTTTTTTCACACCTTTTTTTGCTTTAACTCTTTGCATAAAAGATGAATCAACGAATTTCCTAAAAAAATAAAATACAGTAAATGTCCCAGCGACGATCCCTAACCAACTAATAATGGTTCCTGTAATAAAACCATAAGCATGAACATTTAAGATGACATATAGAGTTAAAGGAAAAACAGGAATCATAGCTCTTAAATAGAGAATAATAAAACCTGCAAAGTATCCTAATTGTTGTAACACATTAAACCAATGTTCAATTTGATGAAACACTATATCATCAAATCCTTTCTTGAAATTTCATCATTCTCTATTGAGTATAAAATTATTTTACACTCTTTTCTTAAAAAAACTATTAATTCAATAAGAAATCAGTCACAAGTACTAGATAACAGATTTAACATTAGTCATATTAATCATTTAAAAGAGAGTGAGACTGAATTCAAAACGAATTCAGTTTCCTTCTCTTGACCCCATCTTACGTTAAACAAAAACTTCTTTTTATGAAAGTCTAGTATGTTGAAAAAGATTGATATAAGTATATATTCAATTGAGTCATTGACTGCCAATATATAAAAAATGCCTAAGACAGCTCATCATGTCCTAGGCTTTAAACTATCATTTTATTTAAATTTATGTTGATATTATAAACGTTCTTCTAATTCTTTTTTCTTATCTTCATAACCTGGTTTACCAAGTAAAGCAAACATATTTTGTTTATAAGCTTCTACACCAGGTTGGTTAAATGGATTAACACCTAATTGATAGCCACTCATCGCACAAGCTAATTCAAAGAAGTAAACAACATAACCGAATGTTTCTTCATCTAAACGTGGGATATTCACAACGATATTAGGAACGCCACCATCAGTATGAGCTAATAACGTACCTTCAAATGCTTTTGTATTAACTTCATCGATTGTTTTTCCAGCTAAATAATTTAAGCCATCTAAATCGTCATCATCTTTTTCAATTGTAATATCATGTTTAGGTTGATTTACTTTTACAACAGTTTCAAATAAGAAACGGCGTCCTTCTTGAACGTACTGACCTAATGAATGTAAATCAGTAGTATAGTTTGCGCTTGAAGGATAAATACCTTTAAAGTCTTTACC
>NZ_KV813756.1:152840-179037 GCF_001813735.1 Staphylococcus sp. HMSC068C09 | reverse complement strand
GAAGGATAAATACCTTTAAAGTCTTTACCTTCAGATTCACCGTATAACTGTTTCCACCATTCATTAAAGTACTGCATAGATGGTTCGTAGTTAATTAACATTTCAGTTGTATAACCTTTACTATAAAGAACATTTCGAATTGTTGCATATTGATATGCAATATTCTCTTCTAAATTTTCAGATGATAGTTCTTTACGAGCTTTATTTGCCCCATTCATAATTGCTTCAATATCAATACCTGCAGTTGCAATTGGTAATAATCCTACTGCAGTTAATACTGAATAACGACCACCTACATCATCAGGTACAACAAATGTTTCATAACTTTCATTATCTGCTAATTGTTTCAATGCACCTTTGCTTTATCAGTTGTAGCAAAAATACGTTTTTTTGCTTCGTCTTTACCATATTTTTCTTCAACTAATTGTTTAAACAATCTAAATGCTACAGCAGGCTCAGTCGTTGTTCCTGATTTAGAAATAACATTTACTGAAAAGTCTTTATCAGACAAGTAATTCACTAATTCTTGTGTATAACTTGAAGATAAGTGATTTCCTACAAATACAATCTCAGGATATTCTGTACTGTTACGGAAAGATGAAGTAAGCATTTCAATTGCAGCACGTGCACCTAAATATGAACCGCCAATTCCGATAACCACCAATACATCTGAATTCGATTGAATATGTTTTGCTGCTTTTTGAATTCTAGAAAACTCTTCTTTATCATAATCTTCAGGTAAATTTACCCAACCTAAAAAGTCGCTTCCAGCACCTGTACCTTCATGAATCGTTTTATGAATTGTTTTTACAATATCTTTTTGTTGATCAAGTTCATGTTGACCAAAAAATTCTAACGTTTTTCCATAATCTAATTGAATATGAGTCATTTATAAATCCTCCAATGTTTATGAATTAGTTTCATTTTACTAACTTTAAGTTATCTATTCAATGAACAAGTTCAATTATTCAAAAAATAGTCTGTTTTTTTTAGAATCATTGAATTACCTTACCTTGTAATGAATACACAATCGAAACAGCAATAAACTCCTTAGTTGTAGTAATATTCAATAAATATAGAAATAACAATAGATGATTAATGATATTCTAATTATCTTTATTTTGTATAAATATGTAAAAAAATGGTTTTATTTTCATAATAAATCTGTTAGTATAGAATTATATCAATTTTCAGAAAACTTTGAGGTGACAATATGAAAGATAAAATTGTTTTAGCTTATTCAGGTGGATTAGATACTAGTGTAGCCGTTAAATGGCTTATAGATAAAGGATATGACGTAGTGGCAGTATGTTTAGATGTTGGCGAAGGTAAAGATTTAGATGTTGTTTATTCTAAAGCATTAGACATGGGCGCCATCGAATGTCATATTATTGATGCAACTAAGGAATTTAGTGAAGATTATGTAAGTTATGCAATAAAAGGAAATTTAATGTATGAAAATAGTTACCCTTTAGTATCTGCGCTCTCAAGACCGTTAATAGCGAAGAAATTAGTAGAAATTGCTGAACAAACAAAGTCAATCGGTATTGCACATGGTTGTACTGGTAAAGGTAATGATCAAGTACGTTTTGAAGTAGCAATTAAAGCACTTAACCCTAATTTGAAAACATTTGCTCCTGTTAGAGAGTGGGGCTGGAGTCGTGAAGAAGAAATCGACTATGCAATCAAACATGGTATTCCTGTAAGTATTAATCATGATTCACCTTATTCAATCGATCAAAATTTATGGGGTCGTGCAAATGAATGTGGTATTTTAGAAGATCCATATGCTGCTCCACCGAAAGATGCATATGATTTAACTGCTGAATTAGAGGATACACCAGATACACCAGATGAAATTATCTTATCATTTAAAAATGGTGTTCCTGTTCAACTTAACCATAAAGACTATGATTTAGATCAGCTCATTCTAACATTAAATGATTTAGCTGGTAAACATGGTATCGGACGTATCGATCACGTAGAGAATCGTTTAGTTGGTATAAAATCACGTGAAGTATATGAAACGCCAGGTGCTGAAGTGATATTAAAAGCTCATAAATCTTTAGAAACATTAACATTAACTAAAGATGTAGCGCATTTTAAACCGGTCATTGAAAAACAATTTGCTGAACAAACATATAATGGTTTATGGTTCTCACCTTTAACAGACAGTCTAAAGCAATTCATTGATAGCACTCAACACTATGTTGAAGGAGATGTCAGAGTTAAATTATTTAAAGGTAATGCTATTGTTAATGGTAGAAAATCGCCTTATACACTTTATGATGAAAAGTTAGCAACTTATACTAAAGAAGATGCTTTTGATCAATCAGCTGCAGTCGGCTTTATTGATATTTATGGACTGCCAACACAAGTAAATGCTTATTTACATGGAGGTTATAGTAATGAGTAATAAAGCATGGGGAGGTCGTTTTCAACAACAACCTGAAGAGTGGGTAGATGCGTTTAATGCTTCTATTGACTTTGACCAAACGCTTTTAGATGAGGATATTCAAGGTAGTATTGCACATGCAACAATGCTTGCACACCAAAACATTATTTCTGAAGAAGAAAAAAATGCTATCGTAAAAGGTTTGAAAGATATACAGGCAGATTTTTATAACCATAATATTGAATTTAAACATGCTTTAGAAGATATACATTTAAATATTGAACATGAACTGATACAACGCATTGGAGATCCAGGTGGCAAGTTACACACAGGTCGTAGCAGAAATGATCAAGTAGCAACAGACTTACATCTCTATGTAAAAAAGCAGGTCATTGAGATTCAAGCACTTATTCGTTCATTCCAAGAATCTATTTTAACTCTAGCAAAATCTCACGTAGAAACGATTATGCCAGGTTATACGCACTTACAACGTGCTCAACCTATTTCTTTCGCACATCACATCATGACATATTTTTGGATGTTAGAAAGAGACTATACACGTTTTGCAGATAGTTTAAAACGTATTGATATATCTCCACTTGGCGCTGCAGCATTGAGTGGCACTACACATCCTATCGATAGACATAAAACTCAAGAATTACTTGGTTTTGAATATATTTATGAAAATAGTCTTGATGCAGTGAGTGATCGTGATTACATTATTGAAACATTGCATAATATATCATTAACAATGACTCACCTATCACGTTTTGCGGAAGAAATTATTTTTTGGTCTACGGATGAAGCGAAATTTATTACACTATCCGATGCATTTTCTACTGGTTCATCTATTATGCCTCAAAAGAAAAATCCAGATATGGCTGAACTCATTCGTGGTAAAGTGGGACGTACGACAGGACATTTAATGAGTATGCTTGTCACATTGAAAGGATTGCCTCTTGCATATAATAAAGACTTACAAGAGGATAAAGAAGGTTTATTTGATTCAGTTCGTACGATTAAAGGTTCATTACGTATTTTTGAAGGCATGCTTAATACGTTAACAGTTAATACAAATCGTTTAAATGAAACAGTGCATCAAGATTTCTCTAATGCAACAGAACTTGCAGATTATTTAGTAGATAAGAATGTACCGTTTAGAACAGCACATGAAATTGTAGGAAAAATTGTCTTTGAATGTATTCAACAAGGCATCTATTTATTAGATGTACCATTTGAACATTATCAAGAATTAAATGATAAAATCGAAGAAGATGTATATGATTACTTAAAACCAGAAAATTGTTTAAATAGAAGAAAAAGTTATGGTTCTACAGGCCAAGATGCTGTGCGTCATCAATTAAACGTTGCAGAAAATATTTTAAAACAATAATGAATACTATTATTAAATGACTATGAATCGAATAAATAAAGATTCTAATAAAGCATCTACTTGAGGATTAACTCTAAATCGCTTAATCGTTTTATAAGAAAGTTTTTGATTTTGTGAAGATCACATCACTTGTAAGAATAAGTACTGAAGTTTCCTTTCGTAGAGTAAGTTAAGTCATGTTAGAATCTTTATACATAAGGCACTTCGTTAATTTAGTTTAGTGATGTTTATTAAATTATACGAAAGTGCCTTATTTTTTTAAGTATTTCAATGTAAAATTACATATAAATATAAAGTAAATTGGCAAGACTCATTTTTTAGTTAAATTTAATTTAATTATTTTAACTTTCTCTATATTTATTGTTAATAAATTAATAGTTTTGCTAAAATTTTGAAAAAATTATTCTAAAAATTTCTTCTCTTTGCTAAAGTTTTAATGTATTTTTAAATTGAACTGAGAGGATGAATTTTTTGAAGGTTTCTAAAAAAGCAATGATATCTAGTTTAGCAATAGCCACTATCGGTTTAGTAACATTACATAATCCAGTAGAAGCAAATAATAATCATAACAACTATAGCACTACTTCTAATTCCGCTGCAGAACATCAACAGTTTAATCAATCACAAAATAAATATACGTCAGTAGCGATTAGTAAACATCGTAATCAAGATCATTCGAATTGGATGACCAACTTAACTGGCGAACGTTTTACGACTATCGCTCATAGAGGTGCAAGTGGCTATGCGCCGGAACATACGTTTCATGCATATGATAAAAGTCATAATGAGTTAGGGGCGTCGTATATTGAATTAGACTTACAACGTACGAAAGATGGACAACTTGTAGCAATGCATGACGAAACCGTTGATCGTACAACAAACGGTACAGGTCGTGTCGAAGACTATACACTCGCACAACTTAAACAACTAGATGCTGGGTCATGGTTTAACAATGCTCACCCTGAATATGCGAAACCAGAATATAAAAATGCTAAAGTCCCTACTCTAGATGAAATTTTATCTCGATACGGTACAAAGGCTAATTATTATATTGAAACTAAAAATCCTAATGTATATCCAGGTATGGAAGAACAACTACTTGAAACATTAAAAAAACATCACATGTTAACTGGTAACTCTTTAAATCATGGACATATATTAATTCAGTCTTTCTCAGAAGAAAGTTTACAAAAAATGCATCAATTAGATTCACGAGTACCATTGATTCGATTACTTGATAAAAATGAATTGCAACAACAAAGTGAAGCAGATTTACAACATATTCTCTCATATGCCATAGGTGTCGGCCCAGATTATACTAGTTTAAACGCTGAAAACACTAAGCATTTAAAAGATTTAGGTTTCCTAATTCATCCTTATACAGTAGATAAAACTACAGATATGCAACGTTTAAATCAATATGGTGTTGACGGTCTATTTACAAATTTTGCTGATAAATATAAAGCTACTATCCCAAACGAGTAATTTTATTAATTAAATCACTCTATAAAAAACCTCCCAATAACGAGTATATATTTCTCATCATTGGGAGTTTCATTTTTAATAGTTATATTTACGCCCATCCACGATAGCGTGCTGCTTCAGCGGTACGTTTAATTCCTACAATATAAGCTGCCAATCTCATATCAATTTTTCTATTCTGAGCTAATTCATAAATAGTATCAAAAGCCTCGATTAATTTTTCCCGTAATTTTTCATTGACTTCATCTTCTGACCAGTAATAACCTTGGTTGTTTTGTACCCATTCAAAATAAGATACTGTCACGCCACCTGCACTTGCTAATACATCGGGTACGAGTAAAACGCCACGTTCAGTTAAAATACGTGTAGCTTCTGGAGTGGTTGGTCCATTTGCCGCTTCTACAACAATATCAGCTTTAATATCGTGTGCATTATCTTCTGTGATTTGATTTGAAATTGCAGCCGGTACTAAAATATCACAATCAAGTTCGAATAATTCTTTATTTGAAATTGTATCTTCAAATAAGTTAGTTACAGTACCAAAGCTATCACGACGATCTAGTAAGTAATCGATATCTAAGCCATTAGGATCATGTAATGCACCATATGCATCTGAAATACCAACTACTTTAGCACCCATATCATTTAAAAATTTAGCTAAGAAACTTCCAGCGTTCCCAAAGCCTTGAATCACAATACGTGACCCTTTAATTTCTTTTCCTCTACGCTTAGCAGCTTGTTCAATAGCAATCACTACGCCAAGAGCAGTAGAACGATCACGTCCTTGTGAGCCACCTAAGACAATTGGCTTACCAGTAATAAAACCTGGAGAATTAAACTTATCTAAAGCACTATATTCATCCATCATCCAAGCCATAATTTGAGAATTTGTAAACACATCTGGAGCAGGAATATCTTTAGTTGGTCCTACAAATTGAGAAATTGCACGTACATATCCTCGTGATAAACGTTCTACTTCATGAATACTCATTTGACGTGGATCACATACAATACCACCTTTACCTCCACCATAAGGTAAGTTGACAATGCCACATTTTAAAGTCATCCACATCGATAAAGCTTTGACTTCTTCTTCATCTACATCAGGATGGAAACGAACGCCACCTTTAGTAGGACCTACCGCGTCATTATGTTGTGCACGATACCCAGTAAATGTTTTAACTGTACCATCGTCCATACGTACTGGAATACGTACTTGCAAGAATCTTAATGGTTCTTTAATTAAATCATACATACCATCATCAAATCCCAATTTATGCAATGCTTCTTTAATGATGCTTTGTGTAGAAGTCACTAAATTATTATTCTCAGTCATAATCACTTTCGCCTCTTTTTTTTCACAAATGTTTTCGCTTTCATAAGTATTGTAACACGCCTATACTTTTTAAAGAAATTAAATCATGCCATATTACGTCATATCTATTTACTCAAATACACTTCTAATTCGATTTAATGCTTCATCTAATTCTTCTTTAGTAATAACCAAAGGTGGCGCAAAACGAATTACTGCATCATGGGTTTCTTTACATAATAAACCTTTTTCTTTCAATGCTTCACAAAATGGTCTTGCACTTTCGTGTAATTCCACACCAATGAATAACCCGCGTCCACGAACTTCTTTAATTGCAGGGTGATTAATCTTTTGTAATTCTGATTTAAAATATTCACCTAGTTCATTTGAATGTTCTGGTAAATTTTCATCGATAATGACATCTAAAGCCGCAATTGACACTGCACAAGCAAGCGGATTGCCACCAAAAGTAGAACCATGAGAACCAGGTGTAAATACATCAAGCACCTCGTTATCTGCTAATACAACTGAAATTGGTAAGACGCCTCCACCAAGCGCTTTACCCAAAATATATACATCCGGTTTAACATTATCCCAATCACATGCAAATAATTTTCCAGATCGTCCTAATCCAGCTTGAATTTCATCGGCGATAAACAAAATATTATGTTCATTACATAAATCTCTAATGGTTTTCAAATAACCTTCTGGAGGAATATTAATGCCTGCTTCGCCTTGAATAGGTTCAACTAAAACAGCTGCTGTGTTTTTATTAATTGCTTCTTTTAATTGTGTTTCATTGCCAAAGTCAACTTTACGAAAACCATCTAATAAAGGACCATATCCACGTTGATATTCAGCTTCAGATGATAAAGACACAGGGGCCATTGTACGACCATGGAAGTTCCCATTAAATGCAATAATCTCAGCTTGATTTGGTTCAATACCTTTAACGTCATAGGCCCAACGACGTGCAGCTTTTAAGGCTGTTTCAACTGCTTCAGCACCTGTATTCATTGGTAGTGCTTTATCTTTACCAGCTAATTTACAAATTTTTTCGTACCATTCCCCTAAGTTATCACTATGAAAAGCACGAGAGACAAGTGTCACTTTATCTGCTTGATGTTTTAATGCTTGAATAATTTTTGGATGACGATGACCTTGGTTAACTGCTGAATATGCTGATAACATATCTATATATTTATTACCTTCTGGATCAGTAACCCAAATCCCCTCTGCTTCTGAAACAACAATTGGTAGCGGCACATAGTTATGAGCACCGTAATGGTTTGTTAGTTCAATAATTTTTTCAGATTTAGTCATAATATCTCCCCTTTGCTTATTGTTATATTAAAACTAATCACTATATTTACTGGCTTTCGCAATTCTATTTTAAAACATTAAAGTCTCTCTAAATCCATTTATGAAAGCCCTTACAAAAATAATGACATATCCTCTTATCATTTTACAAGTAAATTATTTCTATTAGCTAAAATTTTAATATAAACCTTTTTTTCTTAATAAAAAAAGGTAGTGGACAAAATTCATTATGAGTTCTGTCTCACTACCATACTATTTCATATTTTATTAATTATTTATCTTTACGAGGTAACGGATAAAATCCTTTATTAAATTGTTCCCATAAATTTGGTGGTAACGCATGTTTATCTTCACGATTTGGATCAAAGTATGAGATAATTTCCTCTTCTTTACCCTCTTCAATTTTATGGATAAAGTTATAATCTAGAAGAATTCCACGACCTAATGCTACGAGTTCAATGCCTGTCGATTCTACTGCATCTAAAGCATCATCAGCAGTAAATACAGAACCTATACCAATGACTGGCATACGTCCATCTACCCATTGATGGATAAGTTTTAGACGTTCTTCTCCTTCATATTTACCCTCACGTGTTTGTGAATGAATATCCATAATTGAAATATGAACATAATCAATCGCTTTTTTTGTAATTGTTTTAATTAATTTTTCTGTGTGTTCCATTGAAATACCAGGTGATTCTGCTTCTTCTGGTGATAATCTATAACCTACAATAAAATCTTTATTTGCATAAGTTTCTTTAACTTTTAATACTTCATCAATCACTGCAAGTGGGAATTTTAAATGGTCTCCCCATTCATCTTCACGACGATTATAGTATGGAGAGAAGAATTGATGAATTAAGTAATGGTTCGCTCCATGTATTTCTACGCCGTCAAATCCAGCTTCAATGGCGCGACGTGTAGCTTCACCGAAATCTTTAATTGTTTGTTCGATTTCTTCAGTAGTGATTTCTCTTGCATGATGTTCCTGTTGTTGACCAAAACTTTTCATTGAAACGGGGCTTGGTGCCACAACATCTCCATTAGGAGTCAATTCAGGTAAAGCTTGTGCACCACCATGATGAATTTGTACTAATGCTTTTGCGCCATTTTTCTTCATTGCTGTCGCTAAGCGTTTTAAACCTTCGATATCTGAATCGTGTGCGACAGATGGTTGGCCTGGGAAGGCTTTACCAATATCATTTACATTACTTGCAGCATTAATTGCAAGACCTACATCTTTGGCACGTTTCTCAATGTAAGAAATTTCGACATCTGAAATAGTACCATCATCATTTGATGATGTATGTGTTAAAGGTGCAAGTACAAAGCGATTTCTTAATGATACACCGTTGGGTAATGTAACAGTTTCAAATAATTTTTTATATTTATTATTCATAAGTAATTCCTTTCTAAATCTTTTAGTTTTATTATTTTCAAACTATAACATGAACATTTTTATGTCTCTACTTTTATGCTTATATGCATTAACCATCTTTTTAAATTTAGCAATATATTGACATAATAAAAAACGTTACTTAAAAAAGTAACGTTTTAGCGTGTTGACAGTCATTCAATTATTATTACGAATTGCACGTTTAGACTGCTTAATCCAGACCGGTAGGCGTTCTTCAAGCGTTTGAAACCCATACTTTTCTGTCTCTTTAATTTCATCTAATACAGACTGTTTTTCTTTTTTTCGTTCATAATTCTTAAAGTAATCATTATCTTTAAGTGACAAATTAAGCTTTCCTTCATCGTCTATAGAAAGGATTTTAGCTTTTACAATTTGACCTTCTGATAGAAATTTTTTTAGATTATGGACATAATCATCCATAATCTCTGAAATATGGATAAGTCCTTCAGTATGGTCAGGGGTCTCAACAAAAGCGCCATACGGTTGAATTCCAGTCACACGCACTTTAATATGCTGACCTTCTTTATAGTGAGTATTCAACTTGATAACCCCTTATTTCGTTTTTCTTAACATATTAATAATAGCATAAATCCCATACTTGGACTAACGATAAACTAATAAAAAATTAATTTCTTTAGAAATTTATATTTCTTCTTCATAAATTTACATTAAAAAGTTCGTTTTTAATATAAAAAGATGAGCGTAAATGTCTTATTTAAAACAGTTTACGCTCACCTTTTTTTATTTAATGATATTTCTTTGATGAATTAAGCTTTTTTATCTTCTACATCAATAGATTCAATAACCACATCATGTACAGGCTTATCTTGTGCCCCTACTTTAGTATTTGCAATATCTTCTAATGTAGTTTCACCGTCAATTAATTGACCAAACACAGTATGTTTTTGATCTAACCAAGGTGTTCCACCTTTTTCTGCATAAGCTTTAGCAATTGGTTCAGGCCAACCGCCATCAACAAGCTGATTAAGCATTGTATCTGGTACTTCTTTCATTTGAACAACAAAGAATTGTGAACCATTTGTATTTGGACCAGCATTTGCCATTGAAAGAGCACCATATAAATTAAATGCTTCTAATGAAAACTCATCCTCAAATGAACCTCCATAAATACTTTCTCCCCCCATACCAGTAGCAGTAGGGTCTCCACCTTGAATCATAAAATCATTAATGACACGATGGAATGTAATGCCGTCATAATATCCATTTTTTGCATGTGTCACAAAATTTTCAACTGTTTTTGGAGCAATCTCAGGAAACAGCTTAAATGTCATATCTCCTTTATTTGTATGCATAATTACTTTAATTTCATTATCTTGTATTTCTTTATTTAACTGTGGATAGTTAGTCATTTAAATTCTCCATTCATGTTATGATGATATAGATACATATTAACATATTTGAAAGGAAGTAATATAGCATGTTATATCGATTCTCTCACAAAACAGGTACTTATGGTGTAACGATTAAAGAAGATAGCGATCATCAAGTTTTAGTACAAATTGAACAAGTCATTAAACATCCTAAACAAGGAGATTTACATCATCCTGGTGAAACTGAAGGTGTTTTTTTTTCATGAAAGACGTGCTTTAAGCCATTATGAAAAACGTTATGCAACACGTTCACAATTGAGAGATTTTAATGTAGAAGAGATGAAATATGAAGATTCTTTACAACAAGCGATTACTAAAATGGAAAACGAATTAAAACAACAGCACACAGAATACGCAAAATTGGCATTAGACAATTTAAACAGTCTAAAAAAAGACTATTCTATCCAATATAAACAAAATTTTTTCTAGTCCATTTTACGTCTTTCTTCCTATTTAACAAGATAAGTAAAATTGCTGACTTTACATCTTTTCACAGTTTTTCAGAATAAATTGATTGATGTATAATAAAATTTATAACAATTTTTGAAGGAGGAAAATATAGTGAGTTTGATACATATTGCGGTACTTTTACCGTTAATATTCGCACTCATTATTCCAATCCTTTATCGTTTCTTTAAAAAGATTCATTTAGGATGGTTTGTATTACCTGTTCCTGTTGTCTTATTTATTTATTTTTTATCTTATATTTCAACGACTCAATCAGGTAATACAGTAATAAAAACTTTCAATTGGATGCCACATATCGGCATGAATTTTGATATTTATCTTGATGGCTTAAGCATACTCTTTAGTTTGCTTATAACTGGCATTGGAAGTTTAGTAGTTCTTTATTCAATCGGTTATTTAGATAAATCTGAACGATTAGGGAATTTTTACTGTTATTTATTACTGTTTATGGGTGCAATGTTAGGCGTCGTACTCTCAGATAATATCATTATCTTATATCTATTCTGGGAATTAACTTCATTCTCAAGTTTTTTACTCATTTCTTTTTGGCGAGAAAAGAAAGCTTCTATATATGGAGCACAAAAGTCACTGATTATCACTGTATTTGGAGGACTTAGTTTACTTGGTGGATTAATCTTAATTTCACTTGCAGGACAATCATTAAGTCTACATTATTTAATCCATCATGTATCTCAAATACAAGACAGTGCTTTCTTTACACTTGCAATGGTTTTAATTATGTTAGCAGCTTTCACAAAATCTGCACAAGTGCCATTTTACATTTGGTTACCTGATGCAATGGAGGCACCTACTCCTGTCAGTGCATATTTACATTCAGCTACAATGGTTAAAGCAGGGTTATATCTTGTTGCACGTTTAACCCCATTATTCGCGATATCAGAAGGATGGATATGGACTATTACTTTAGTAGGCTTAATCACACTATTTTGGGCTTCATTAAATGCAACGAAACAACAAGATTTGAAAGGGATTCTAGCATTTTCTACAGTTTCACAATTGGGAATGATTATGTCTATGCTAGGTATTGGAGCTATAAGTTA
This sequence comes from Staphylococcus sp. HMSC068C09, assembly GCF_001813735.1. Taxonomy (NCBI): domain Bacteria; kingdom Bacillati; phylum Bacillota; class Bacilli; order Caryophanales; family Staphylococcaceae; genus Staphylococcus; species Staphylococcus sp. HMSC068C09. Next base: position 166,798 of record NZ_KV813756.1, on the reverse strand, counting down.
TCATTTTGAAGGTAGTGACAGTCAATTATATATCGCTGGTTTTACAGCAGCTGCTTTCCATTTAATTAACCATGCTACCTTTAAAGGTGCATTATTTATGATTACAGGTGCCATTGATCATGTGACAGGCACACGTGATGTAAAAAAATTGGGCGGTTTACTTACTATCATGCCAATTTCTTTTACTCTTACTGTAATTACAGCATTAAGTATGGCAGGTGTGCCACCATTTAATGGTTTCTTATCAAAAGAAAAATTCTTAGAGGCTATGATAGAAGCTACACACGCGCCTCTATTTAGTTTAAATACTCTAGGTATTATTTTTCCAATTTTAGCGATTGTAGGTAGTATATTTACATTTGTATATTCAATTAAATTCGTACTACATGTATTCTTTGGTAAATATCATTCTGATTTATTACCTAAGAAAGCACATGAAGCATCATTATTAATGTTAATTTCACCAGCAATTCTAGCAACGCTAGTTGTTGTTTTCGGACTATTCCCTGGACTATTAACACATTCTATAATCGAACCAGCTACTAAAGCCATAAGTGGAATATCAACCGTACATGCAGAATTCCATATGTTCCATGGTATTACTCCTGCGTTCATCTCTACTTTAACGATTTGGATTGTAGGTATTATCTTATTATTTACGTTCAATTATTGGATTCGTTTATTAAAAGCACAACCAGACAACTTAAAATTAAATTATTGGTATGATACTACTGGCAAATGGTTACCAAATCATTCCGCTTCTCTAACTAATTATTATGTTAATGGGTATGTACGGGATAGTTTAGTCTTTATTTTTGGTACATTAATTGTGTTAACACTCATCACATTAGTGAGGGTACCGTTTAGCTTTAATTTTAAAAATATAAATACAATTCACATCTATGAAATGATTATTATCATAATACTTACTATCTCAGCGTTCTTAGTTGTTACAGCAACATCTCGTTTATTTAGTATTATTATGCTTAGTGTTGTTGGCTATGCAGTATCAGTTTTATTTGTTTTCTTTAAGGCACCTGATTTAGCTTTAACACAATTTGTTGTTGAGTCTATCTCAACGGGTCTATTTCTATTATGTTTCTATCACTTGCCTAACTTAAATCGCTATAATGAAAAAACATCATTTAAATTAACGAATGCTATCATCTCTATTGGTGTTGGTTTGGTAGTGACAATATTAGGTCTTATCGCTTATGGTAATAGACATTTTTCTTCTATTGGAGAATATTACAAGGCACATGTTTATGACTTAGCACATGGTAAAAATATGGTTAACGTTATTCTCGTAGACTTCCGTGGTATGGATACCTTATTTGAATCTTCTGTATTAGGTATTGCAGGTCTTGCAGTTTACACGATGATTAAATTACGAAGTAAACGTAACAAAACAAGTGAGGTGGAAAGCAATGAATAGACAAAATAACAATTTAATGTTTCAGTATTCAGCTGTAATTATTGCTTTCTTAATTGCTCTTTTTGGTATTACTTTATTTTTAGCAGGACATTACACACCAGGTGGAGGATTTGTTGGTGGATTGCTTCTATCAACCGCTTTAACCATTATTATGATTGCATTTGATATAAAAACGATGCGTAAAATCTTTCCTTGGGATTTTAAAATCTTAATTGGTATTGGTTTATTATTCTGTGTAAGTACGCCTATAGCAAGTTGGTTTTACGGAAAAAGTTTCTTTACACATACAGAATTTAATATTCCATTACCACTTCTACACTCTGTTCATATGAATACACCAATGTTCTTCGACTTTGGCGTTATGTGTGCAGTAATTGGTACAGTAATGACTATTATTATAACGATTGGAGAGAACGAATAGTGGAAATTATTATGATTATTGTATGTGGCATACTTACATCAATCAGTGTCTATCTCGTTTTATCTAAAAGTTTAATACGTATTATTATGGGAACAACGCTGATTACACATGCATCAAATTTATTTTTAATTACTATGGGAGGATTGAAACATGGTGAAATGCCAATATATGAAAAAGATATTCATCACTATGTAGATCCAATCCCTCATGCATTAATACTTACTGCAATTGTTATTGCATTTGCAACTACTGCTTTTTTCTTAGTCTTAGCTTTTAGAACGTATAAAGAATTAGGCACAGACAACATAGAACAAATGAAAGGAGTGCCTAGTGATGATAGCAACTAATATGGTTGTTCTTACATTAGTTATACCAATCATTACCGCTATTATTCTTATCTTTTTGGGTCAACGCTATCCATTAAAGCGTGCGGTCACATTGATAGGTTTAGTTTTAACTTTGATTGTAGCGATGATTAATTTAATTAATGTTAGTAAATTTGGTCCTCTTAAAGTAGAATTAGGTTCTTGGCCAGCCCCATATGGTATTATCTTTTTATTAGATACGTTAGGGGCAATGTTGATTGTAACGAGTATTATCATTACTCTGCTCATTACGATCTATTCTTTTTCAACTGCCGGAATCGATAGAGAGCGTTATTATTTTCATTTTTCAATCGTCTTTATGTTAGTGGGTATTATTGGTGCTTTCACTACTGGAGATATTTTTAACCTTTTCGTATTCTTTGAAGTCTTTTTAATGTCATCTTATGCATTGCTTGTATTAGGTGGTACACGTATTCAACTTCAAGAAACGGTCAAATATTTACTTATTAATGTTGTAACATCGACATTTTTCGTTATTGCTGTTGCTATCTTATATTCAATTGTCGGCACTTTAAATATGGCTGACATTAGCGTAAAACTGAATGAATTATCTCATTCACATCAAGGATTATTAAGTATTGTCTTTATTTTGTTCATCTTTGTGTTTGCAACTAAAGCTGGTGTCTTTCCATTATATGTTTGGTTACCTGGATCATACTATGCGCCACCTTTTGCTATCATTGCATTCTTCGGTGCTTTATTAACTAAAGTTGGCGTCTATGCTATTTTAAGAACACTTAGTCTTTTCTTCCATAACACAATGAGTTTTTCTCACTATACTATTTTATTCTTAGCACTATTAACGATTATATTTGGATCCATTGGTGCCATTGCTTATTATGATATTAAAAAAATTATTTTATATAATATTATGATTGCAGTAGGTGTCATACTCGTTGGTGTTGCTATGATGAGTAAATTAGGAATTATGGGTGCTATATATTATACCATTCACGATATGTTAGTTAAGACTGCACTTTTCTTAATTATTGGTGTCATGTATCAAATTACCAAAACATCAAATCTTAAGTCATTCGGTGGTTTAATTAAGACATATCCTATACTTGGTTGGTCTTTCTTTATTGCAGCTTTAAGCTTGGCTGGTATTCCCCCATTTAGTGGGTTTTATGGAAAATACTTTATTGTAAAAGCCGCTTTTGAAAAAGGATTTTATATCAGTGCAATTATCGTATTACTTTCAAGTTTAATCGTACTCTATTCTGTGATTCGTATTTTCCTACATGGTTTCTTTGGTGAACCTAAGGGATATAAACTGAATAACAAAGTAAATGTAAAACAAGCAACAATCGTTTCAGTAATTGCCGTTGTCATTACTGTACTATTTGGTTTATCTGCTGATGCACTTTATCCATTTATATCAGAAGCAGCTAAATCTTTCTATGATCCTAATGTTTATATTAAAAGTGTATTAGGAGGTAGATACTAATGGCTCTTCAATTTGTGTTAAATATTATATTAGCTATTATATGGATGTTTTTAAGTGGCAGTTATACATTTAATAACTTTTTACTAGGATTTTTAATAGGAATTGGGCTTGTTTACTTATTTAAAAAAGTATTGCCTGGTAGTTTTTATTTAAAAAGAGTTTATAAAGTCATTAAATTGATTGTTGTCTTTTTTATAGAATTAATGAAAGCCAATATTGATGTATCCAAAATTGTGTTACAGCCAAGACTTAAAAATCAACCTGGTTTCTTTATTTATCACACAGATTTAAAACATGATTGGCAAATTGTTTTATTATCTAATTTAATCACTTTAACACCAGGAACTGTCGTTTTAGGTATTAGTGATGATAGAACTAAAATATACATTCACTCAATTGACTTTAGTACGAAAGAAGAAGAAATTGAAAGCATTAAATCATCACTTGAAAAAGTAGTGAGAGAGGTGGGCGAAGCTTAATGGTAAAAACAATTATTATTATTGCTTTAATTGTCGTAGTATTATCGATGCTAGCAATGTTTATTCGTATTATTAAAGGTCCCACTTTACCTGATCGCGTCCTTGCACTAGACGCTATTGGCTTACAATTGATGGCGTGTGTTGCATTATATAGTGTATTTATCGGCTCACAATACTTACTTGTAGTTATTTTACTTATTGGTATTTTAGCGTTCTTAGGTACAGCAGTATTCTCTAAATTTATAGATAAAGGTAAGGTGATTGAACGTGATAGCAAAAATCATCATTAGTTTAGCCATCATTTTCATTATCTTAGGTGCATTGATAAGTGCAATTACTGCTATTGGTATTATTCGTTTAAAAGATGTCTATTCACGCGGTCATGCTGCAGGTAAATCTGCAACATTAGGTGCTATATTTTTATTATTTGGAACGTTTTTATATTTTATGGGAACAGAAGGATACGCCAATATGCAACTGATATTCGGCATTATTTTCATTTTGATTACTGGCCCTCTTTCTAGCCATTTAATGATGAAAGCATCATATAATAATAAAACGCCTTATACTAAAGATACAAAAATTGATGAACTTAAAGATGAATTTAACAATAAGAAAATATAATTTGATAAAAATCGAGGTACTTTCTTAAAGTGCTTCGATTTTTTGTTTTGAAAAAGATAGTTTTATGTTATTATAAATCGTAATAATTACGTTTTAAAGGAGTTTTATTATGCATCGGACTATTATTGGTGGCGGTATACAAGGAACCACTATAGCAATTAAGTTACGTGAAGTAGGCATGTCCATCCAAAATCTTACAATTATCGACCCTCATGATTCTTTATGCGAACAATTTCATAAATGCACAAATAGAATTGCTATGCCTTACTTACGTTCACCTATTGTACATCATATTCATCCTGACCCATTTCATTTGAAAAAATTTGCAAAAATGAATTAGTATATTAATCCAACTTTTGGTCGTTATCAAAGATCTCAAACAGAGATGTTTATGGATCACACACATGCTCAAATACATAACTACCATCTAAATCAAAGTTATATTCAAAGTTATGTTCAACGCATTGAAAAAAATCAAAGAGGATGGAGTATTACAACAAGTCATCATTCTGTCATTCAAACTGATTGTGTTGTTTTAGCACAAGGATGTCATAATGAACCTTTTGTCCCTGCCGCATTTACTCAAGCTAAAGATGTATGTCATATATTTAGTGATCATTTTAATTCTCAATTATTTTCACAATCATCTCATGTCATTGGAAGTGGTATTTCAGCTGCTCATTTAACATTAAAGGTTTTAAAATTAGATAAGAATAAAATCGTTCATTTATGGATGAATAAAAATATAGATATTCAACATTTTGATGCTGATCCTGGTTGGCTAGGTCCCAAAAAAATGAAGGCCTTTTTAAATCATTCTTCACATGAAGAAAAACTTCAAACAGTGTTAACAGAAAGACATAAAGGTTCAATGCCTCACGAGTTATATTTACGCTTAAAGAAATATGTTCAAAACAAAAGACTTATCATACATAAAGAAGAGATTAAGGACTTAAAATCGCATCAAATTATTACTGAAAATTTAAATATCCCATATGATTACATTCTTTTAGCAACTGGATTTAAGTCTTCAACTTTGCAGCAACCCATGATACAATCCCTAATTCAAAATGCTAATGCTCCCCTCCTATCTTGTGGATTTCCAAAAATCACACATGAATTAGAATGGTTACCTCATTTATTTGTTGCTGGTGGACTAGCTGATTTAGAACTTGGTCCATTTGCTAGAAATATCATGGGAGGTAAAGAAGCAGTTCAAAGAATTTATAGCGTATTTCAAAGAATAAATCACCATAGAGAAGTATCATAAATATAAAATACTAGCCCGTAGATGAATATTTTCTACAGGCTAGTATTTTATAATTTGTTATTTTAATGGTTTAATCCCTATTGTACCTCTCATGATACTAATTAATTTATCTTGATCACTTTTAATTTCTATATTCCATACTTGTGTCGTATGACCTTTATGAATAATAGAAGCGGTAGCAATCACGCGTCCCTCTTTTACTGAGTGAATATGATTGGCATTCATTTCTAAACCTAATGGGATAAAGTGTTTCGTATCAATTAAATGGGCAGCGCCTAATGAACAAGCTGTTTCACCTAATGCAATACTTGCACCACCATGTAGATAGCCAAAGGGTTGTTTAACCTTATCAGTGACTGGCATAGAAATTACAACTATTCCCTCATCTACTGTTTCGATTTTCATATCAAATGTTTCAAGTAAATTAGACATGTTGTCACCTCTTTTTTTCTATAATACCATTGCAGCTATTGTACCAAAAATCATCAATGGAACATTATAGAAAAGGAAGTTAGGTATACATGTATCTCTAATGTGATCATGTTGACCATCTACATTAAGACCTGCTGTGGGTCCAAGTGTTGAATCACTTGCTGGTGAACCAGAATCTCCAAGTGCAGCAGCTGTTCCTACTAAAGCAATTAATGCCATATTATCTAAACCAAGAGATGAACCTAGTGGTATAAATAAAGCTGCAATAATTGGAATCGTAGCAAAAGATGATCCAATGCCTAACGTAACAATAAGGCCAACAATATACATTGCAATAATAGTAATTAATTTATGTCCATTTGTAATCTCAGTTAAACTAGAAACTAATTTTTCAATATCACCAGTAGCATTCATGACACCGGCAAAACCGTTAGCTGATAAAATAACGACACCAATAAATGACATTATTTTTATTCCTTCTACAAATTGACTATCTAATTCATTCCATTTATAAATACCAGAAATAAAGAATATCAGCACTCCAGCTAATGCTCCAAAAATCATTGAATCCGTAAATGTTTGAACTAAGAAAGTAGCGAAAATAGCAACAATCGTAACAACTAATACATATGGCCGAATTTCTGCTATTTCTTCTCCATTATCTTTAAGTACCTCTTGCTTATATTCACGTGGTTTACGATAAACAAACAACCCAATCACTAAACCGACAATATAACCAAGTGAAGGAATTAACATTGCTTTCCAAATCATATTAAATTCGATAGGATGATGAGCTTTTTGAAATCCACTTTGTATAATTTGGTGGAAAATCTGTCCAAAGCCATAAGGTAGTAAAACATATGGCCAACATAAACCAAATCCTATAACTAAACCAATTAATCGTCTATCAATTTTCAAATCGTTAAATAGACTAAGTAATGGTGGAATTACAATTGGTATAAATGCAATATGTACTGGAATTAAGTTCTGACTCATAATACTCATTGCTAGTAATACTAAAATAATAATCACTTTTACTTTAATCCTTGATAAGCGGCTATTCTCAGTATGAATCGCACGAATAATTTTATTTACTAAATAATCTGTGATGCCACTATATGATATCAGTGCTGCAAAGCCCCCTAATAAAGCGTAACTTAATGCCACTTCCGAACCATCTACAATATTTTTACCGAATACACTAATTACTTTGTTTAAACTCATGCCCGATATTAGACCACCTACAAGTGAACTAATAAATAAACTAATGATAACATTCAGTCTTAAGAGACATAATATAATCATTAATATTACGGCAATAACTACAGCATTAAACATTATACTCACATCCTTTATCACTCTACCGAACTAAAGTGTATAATTATGTGATTAATAATATCAAGTAGTTAGGCGGTTGTCAACGCCTAATATAATAGTATTTTAAAAAAATAAACGTCTAAGGTATCAATGTACCTCAGACATTTATCTATTTTGCCTCACAATGAATGTATATTCATTTCTAACATCCATTTTATATTGATTGTCTTAACCAATTCACAATGGTCATTATCATGCTTCCTGTCGGACCTTTAGGACCTTTATAGTTATTTTTATTAATCGTTGCAGGACCTGCAATATCAAAATGAATATGTGGTGTTTGCTCACTAAAATGCGTAACGAAAGCTGCAGCAAATAAGGCTTTACCTTGTCCATTTGTATGATTCACTAAATCAGCGACCTCTGTATTACGAATCAATTGTTGTTCAGTTTGAGTAATAGGTAATTCAAAAGCGAATTCATCAACTTCTCTAGCACTTTTTAAAATGTGTTTCATATCTTCATCTGCATTAGAACTAAATAAAGCAGCCTTATCTTCTCCTAATGCCGCTATAGCAGCACCTGTAAGAGTAGCAAAATCACATATTAAACGTGGTTGAAATTGATTTGTATAAAATACGCCATCTCCTAAAACTAAACGGCCTTCAGCATCGCTATTTAAAACTTCTACTGTTTCACCACTTAAGGCAGTATATACATCATCTGGTTTCATAGCCTGTTGACTAATCATATTCTCTGCAGAGACAATGACACCTACAATATTTACTGGTAAAGATAATTTAGACGCAGCATCAATCATTCCTACAACGTTAGCAGCACCACACATATCAAATTTCATTGTTTGCATACCCATTTTAGATTTGATGCTATAGCCACCAGAATCATATGTAATCCCTTTCCCAACTAATGCAATAGGTGCTTCATTTTTATCTGTTCCATGATACGTTAAAGTAATAACAACAGGAGGGTGAGTAGATCCTTTACCTACAGCATGTAGTAAACCAAAACCTTCTGATAACAATGTGTCATTATTTTTAATATCTACTGAAACAGAAGACGATTTAAAGTGATGTGCTACTTCACTTGCAAAGTATTCTGGAGTAAGTATATTGGGAGGCATATTACTAAAGTCACGTGCTATATTCACCGATTCACCAATCAAATACCCTGCTTTTATATTTTTTGTATCCTCATCACTATTAGATGATTCTATATATAATTCCAGTTGATATGGTGTGGATTTGTTAGATTTATAGTTGTTAAATTCATAAATCGATTGTCTACTTTGTAATCCGAAAATCTCTGCAATACTTGTTTTGTCAATTTGTTTTGAATTAAATGTATCAAAAAGAACATTTGCTTCTGTCACACGCTCTTTTTTTAGATATTGAAAAAGTGTACCAAATACTTTTAAAAATGAAGCATAAGATAATGTTTTCAAATTTCCTAGTCCAACCGTAATTAAACGTTTAGGTTCATTATTTATGTATAAAATAGTCGAAGATGTTTTTCCTAATTGACTACTTACAATATGTCGATGTCGGTAATTTTCAATAGTTTGTGTAAGGTCACTATTTTGATACGTGATCTTTCCAATTTGATTAAGATGATCGGGTACTCCTAGAATAATAACGTCGGTCATTTTATTCGAATTATAATTAAAATGTATCATATAACTCTCCTTTAAAATAAAGGAGTGAGATATTGAAATCTAGTTTGCTTCACAGATTTCGGTCTCACTCCTTAATGATTAAATATTTAATTTATTAACTTAGAATTTACCTTTTTTAAATGCTAAGCCAACGCCACCCATTTTGAATACAGCACGTGTATCAATCACTTTTTTCATGAACGCAGCTTTTTTACCAGTAATGTCTCTACCAAACACATGACCTACACCATCATGTGAACCTAAAGAACAAACTGTACCACGATCAATATATTCGAAGTCAGTTGTAGCTTGGCCATTTAAGATATTTTCAATATTTTTAGCAACATGCGCACCTTGTTGCATAGCAATTTGAGCTGTAGTTGGTAATGGACGTTCCTCACCTGCTGGGATAAACGCAGAAACATCACCAATAACGAAGATATCATCATGACCATCGATTGTTAAATCTTGTTTAGTTACGATACGACCACGTTTTACACCTTCGAATGATTCTTCCATAAGTTGACTACCGCGAACTCCAGCAGCCCACACTGCAGTATTGGCTTCAAGTTGTTGTTCTTGATCATTTGTTTTAACTTTGAAACCTTTTTCATTACAAGCAACGATTGGCGTACCAATTTTAAATTCAACGCCACGTTCTTCTAAATAATTAACTACATAATTTACAAGATTTTCTGAGAACATTGGTAAAATTTTAGGCATAGCTTCAACACATGTAATTTTAACTTTATTTTGATCTACACCATATTTATTACATAATTCAGGAATTCTGTCTGTTAATTCACCTAAGAATTCAATACCTGTAAATCCAGCGCCACCTACTAAAATTGCTAAATCATTTTCATCTTTCTCTTTTGATGCAGCGTAGTTCGCAAATTTATCTTCAATATGACGAGATAATTCGCGAGCAGTATGAATATTTTCAATTTGGAACGCATGTTCTTTCATTCCGTTAATACCGAATGTTTCACTTTCAAATCCTAAAGCAACAACTAAAATATCATATTCAAAAATACCATGAGTAGTTTCTACTTTTTTAGCGTTTCTATCAATTTTAGTTACTTCTGCATTGATGAAGTTGACTTTATTTTTGTCAATTACACTTTCAATTGGATAAATTAAATCTTCATAATTTAAAGTACCAGCTGACGCTTCGTGTAACCAAGTTGCTTCATAATGATATTTGTTTTTGTTAACTAAAGTGATTTCTGCTTCATTTGCAGATACTTCTTTTTGTAATTTAGTAACTGCTTGTAAACCTGCATATCCTGCACCTAATACAAGTACTTTTTTACGATTCTGTGCCATTTCATTCACCTAAGCTTTCGTATTTTTTCTTAAATGTAGATAAAGGCTACAAGTTTCAGAACATGTTGAAACGTAGTATTTTTATAATACAATAGTATTGTAAAAATACTAATTGTTTCGAAAAACTTTGAACTTAACCTATTTGTTCATCCCCATTTATAGTCTTAGTCAACACTTTTATATCCATTTTTGTGAACATTTATTCACAAAAAAGACAAAATTTAATCCACTTCCAATTTTATAGTTTTTATATCATATTTTCAAGCAACAACAGAACGATTATTTAAATTTATTATTACTATATTGTATTAACTTAAAAATATGAAACTTAACAATTTTCAGGATGTCCAGCTACTTTTGCTGTTCTAAAAGAACTGCCACATCCGCATGATGCAATTGCATTTGGATTGTCGATTTGGAATCCACCACCCATTAGTGATTGTTTAAAATCAATTTTAGTGCCATTCAGTACGGGAGCATCATCTTTATCTACTAAAACTTTTAATCCATAATATTCTAATACTTCATCATTTGATCCTGGAGCTTCTTCTGCAGACATACCATAGGTTAAACCTGTACATCCGCCACCATTCACTTTAATTTTTAAATAACCGTTTTCCATATGATTACTTTTCAACATGTCTTTTACTTCATAAGCTGCTGCTTCAGTAAGTGTTACTGTTGGCATTTCTAATCACTCCTATAATAAGTTTGTAAAATCATTTTCTTCTATGTGTTTATAAATATTGTTTAACAAATCTTCAGGTGTATCCCCTTCTATGACTTCTCCATCTACCAATGCATATAACCCAGAAGAACATAAACCACAATTATTGAGACATCCATATTCTAACACATCTACCTCAGGATCACTTTCGAGTTTATCGTAAACGTAGTCTCCGCCTTTGGCCATATTCGATATACAGAATTCGACTAATGGAAACATACTTCACCTTCTTTTTAATTTAATTATATTATTATAACAAATCTCTTTATATGTTGCATTGCTATGGTTTTTAACTAATTGTATTTTGCAATAACATTTTACATTCGTTTGTCGTTATTATTAAAAACATATATAATAAAATTATATTAATCTTTCATTTATTTGTTAGGGGACAATAAATGAAAAATAAGCGTTAAAATAGGCTGAATCACTTATTATTGAACCTATACTTTATTTATACAGTCTGACATTATAAAGGTCTGACATTAATACTACATAGACAATTGATATTTTAATGTAAAGGGGTAACATAATATGAAACATTTAGTTCTGCTTGGTGGAGGGTATGGTAATATGCGTATTATGTCGCGCATTCTTCCAGATGTTCTTCCTCAAGAATACACATTAACTCTTATAGATCGAATGCCGTTTCATGGTTTAAAACCTGAATTCTATGCGCTCGCTGCAGGCACAAAATCTGATAGTGATGTGCGAATGAATTTTCCTAATTCACATCGCGTAAATACAATTTATGGAGAAATAAGTGATATCGACTTAGATAACCAAATTGTTTCGGTAGGACAAACTAAAGTAGATTATAGTGAGTTGATTATCGGACTAGGTTGTGAAGATAAATATCATAATGTTCCAGGAGCTAAAGAATACACGCATAGTATTCAAACGCTTTCTAAAGCCCGTGAAACGTTTCATAGTATTAGCGAGTTACCTAAAGGAGCGCGTGTTGGAATTGTAGGAGCTGGCTTGAGTGGCATTGAATTAGCAAGTGAACTACGTGAAAGTCGCACAGATTTAGAAATTATTTTATATGATCGTGGACCTCGTATATTAAGAAATTTTCCAGAAAAATTAAGTAATTATATTGCGAAGTGGTTCCGCGAAAATAATGTAAACGTGGTTCCTAATTCATTGATTGATAAAGTTGAGCAAGGAACAATTTATAATAATGGTACACCAGAGCCTGTTGATATTGTAGTATGGACAGCAGGTATTCAACCAGTTGAAATTGTAAGGAAACTGCCTATTGATACTAATAAAAGTGGTCGCGTTATCGTTAATCAATATCATCAAGTACCGACTTATAAAAATGTTTATGTAGTTGGAGATTGCGCAGCTTTACCACATGCGCCAAGTGCTCAATTAGCAGAAGTACAGGGGGATCAAATTGCCGATGTACTAAAAAAACAATGGAATCATGAACCACTTCCTGAAAAAATGCCTGAATTAAAAGTTCAAGGTTTCTTAGGTTCTCTAGGAGAGAAAAAAGGGTTTGCCTATATTATGGATCGTACAGTTACAGGACGTTTAGCGCATATATTAAAATCAGGTGTTTTATGGCTATATAAATATCATAATGGATAAACACAACTGGGAAGCGGGACAGAATTTAATTTCAATTCATCATCTCACGCTTCCCCTCATTTTTATAAAAAATCGAATACTCCACTTTGCATTAATTATTTATAATATATTGATCTATAAAATGAGTCACTTTTTTTGACTGAATATAACCGTCAGCCACATATTCATCGTTCATTGTAATAAGCGGGTAAAACAACTCATCATTTTCAATTTGCTCAATATATTGTTGATCATGATCACTTAAATTTTCAGTTTCTTTTTGAAAATCGATATATGTATATTCGAAATGAATATTAGGATATTTTCTTTCTAATAATGGTTTTAGCCACTCATACGTATTTTTAGAAGTTGGTGCATTGACACAACTAGCACACACTACATCCGCACCGTAAACAACAACACTTACTTTTGTCATATATTAATCCCCCGTTTAGTTTTATAGATTTTTCTTTCTTTATCTATTATAATAAATTAATAATAAGTTTATGAAGTATTTTACTTGAAAGGAGACATATCTCATGCCTACTGAGAATGCAACAATGTTTGATCAAGTAGCCGAAGTTATTGAACGTTTACGTCCGTTTTTATTACGTGACGGAGGAGATTGTACATTAGTCGATGTAGAAGATGGCATCGTAAAATTACAATTACATGGTGCGTGTGGAACATGCCCAAGCTCAACTATTACATTAAAAGCAGGTATAGAACGTGCTTTACACGAAGAAGTACCCGGCGTTATAGAAGTAGAACAAGTTTTCTAACGATATAAATTAAAGACACCCTACCCTCAGTATTTAATCAGAGTAGGGTGTTTTTTTTT
>NZ_KV813756.1:104195-152740 GCF_001813735.1 Staphylococcus sp. HMSC068C09 | reverse complement strand
TGTTTTTCAATTTGACGATCCATGTATACCCAACCTTTCCAACCTACATGTACCACATCACTTAATACATATTTTTCATAGTCTTTATTTGACATATCATACACTTTCCCCCCATGTGCGACAACAGTTTTATGTATTTTTTTATAGACAGGTTCACGTGTTGAACGGTGAATACCTAAATGATCGTACCATTTACCATTTACTGGAAGAATAACATATTGTACATCAGCACCTGCTTGATGCATTGTATCTACTAGTAAAGATAAATCCTTAAACTCTGGTGAATTCATTTTAAATTCATATTGGCGACGATTCATTGGCTTTTTATGCATTAGTTGTTTCCAATATTCGTTACGGATACCATAACTATTAGAAGTAGAACGTTTTTCACCAAGTTGCACTGCTTTATTACTCATGTTTTTCCAAGAATCATTGGGTGATGTAAGTGAGTGTACATGAGTTAATGGTGATTTATCTAATGAAAAGTATGTTTTTATTGCCTCAATTTTAAGAAGTTGACTTTCTTTAAACTTAGAAATATAACGACCTTTTGGGTTGCTTGGATCTTTTACTAATTCTTTTAAATATTCCTTATTAGGAACACTTCTAAATTTTAATAATCGTTTAGCATAGCGTTGTTTTAACTCTGAAGGCATATCCTTTTGTTGAAATATCTGATTGATTTGATTTGGTGTCGTACGCGCAGCCATATCCATATCATTAACGCCATGTGTACTAAACCATTGTGGTGAAATGATAAATGTCATCTTTTTACCTTTAAGTTGATCATATTGACCCGCTAATTCAATAGCATTAATTAAATCTGTATTACCGCCCGTACCAACTAAGAATACAGGCTTTGTATTTTTTCGATGATGCATTGCTATCGCAGGATTAAACGGATCACGTTTATTTAACTCACTTGAACCATAAAGTGGATAATATTTATCATTACTAAATAATTGATTTTGAATGAGCGTACCTTTAAGTACTTGATCAGTTAGTGACGTTCTATTATCAGCAAGTGTCTTATTGTTAACGAGACCAGTAAACCAACTCGCAGGCATTAATACAAAAGCTAAAAATATGATTCCACTAATAAGAATTGGTAAAAATGGTTTGAATTTCATCGTAATTCTTCTAAAGCTTCAACAATTTTATTAGGAGTTGCCCATTCATCGCGATCAAAATCCATAATTGATACTTCAATTCCTAATCTATTTTGAATTTCTAATAATAATCCAACTGTTTGAAATGAATCAATAATTCCTTCTTCAAAAATCTCAACATCTGGGTTTTCTTTAACTACGTCATTTTCTGCTACATCAGCTAATACTTCTAAAACTTGTTCTCTAAATTCCATCATTTATTTCTCCCTTTAAATTAATTTTCCTGAGAATATTAAGAAGCCAAATGCTACAAAATGGAATGTGATAATAACACTTAATGCTGTAGCAAAACCATTTTGAAAGCGAGGTGGATGTTTCTTTCTCCAGCGTTCATAATATCCATATCCGATAAACATTAAACCGTGATAAATACCATATACAATATAAAATACTTCTAATCCGTGCCATACACCCATAATAAAGAAATTTAAGAAGAAGGCAAAATTTGACATTGCAAATTGATTCTTCATTATTTTTTTACGAGACATATAGAACAATGTTCTCATATAAACACAGTCTCTAAACCAGAATGATAATGACATATGCCATCTATTCCAGAAATCTTTAATGTTACGTGCTTTAAACGGCTGTTTAAAGTTTGGTGGTGTATTAATGCCATATAGATAACTCACTGCTATTGCAAATAAACTATAACCTGCAAAGTCAAAAAATAAGTAAAAGCTATAGGCATACATATATAACCATTTATGAGTAAAACCATGTAAATGCATTAATAATGGCATAATTGCATATACATTAATTAAATGAGCAATAATATATTTATATAAGAAGCCCATCATAATCATATGAATCGCTTTAACTACCATACCTCTGTATTGCTCACCAGTTGGTATTTTTTTATCGTCTTTGACAAAACGTTTATAACGGTCGATGGGTCCTGAAGATACTGTTGGAAAGAATGAAATAAATTGAATCAATTTCCCCACTTTAATTTCTTTAATAGAACCATCTCTAATTTCCATTATAAGTTGTACACTTTTAAAAGTAACATATGAGATTCCTAAGAATCCGACAAATTCAATTAACTTATGTTCATGGAAATGTATTTGATGTCCACCTAACCATGAACTTTGTAATATTTTAACAAGTGCTAAAGGTAAAATAGATAAAATCATAATAATTAAAAATTTAATAAAAGTATTATTTTTTTGTCGTGATTTGTAATACCACATGATTAATAGCACTTGCCATATTAAATAAATTACAAAACTGATTAATTGAACACTTAAATATTTCTGTCCAAATAAATTGTATGTATCTGAAGAGAAAATAATCACAATCATAATCACTGTACTTATCCCATTGTATACATAGCTTCGCTTACCTAAAAATCCGAGTATGATGACTGGTAAAAGAACGATAAATGCGACTAAGAAGAAGGTAAACGTACCATAAGGAATCATGCGTCGATATCCTCTGCAACTTGTTTACGATCAAGTTTTCCATTTGATGTTAATGGAAGTTGTTCCATCCAAACGAATTTTCTCGGAATCATATATTCAGGTAAGCGAGATTTCAATTCATTTTTAATGTTTCTGGTCATCTCTAAGTCATTATCAACTTTTTTAGTAGGTACAATAGCACCTACAAGATAAACAACTTTTCCATTTTTATAAATTGGCACAACAACAGTTTCTCTAACGTATTTTGAGTGTCTTAGTTGTGTTTCAATTTCTTCTAGTTCCATGCGATAACCGTTTAACTTTATTTGAAAATCGATACGTCCTTGGATAAACCAATAACCATCTTTTTCAATAGCTTTATCACCCGTGTGATAAATGCGAACGCCATTATCAAACTTAAATACTGCTTCAGTTTTTTCTTTGTTTTTTAGATATCCTAAACTCACACTTGTTCCTTTAATAACAAGTTCACCTTCATCAGTTGTTGATAGTGTAGTATTCGGTCTTGCTACACCTACTGGAAGTGGGTTATAACGTTCTAAAATCTCGGGTGTGA
This sequence comes from Staphylococcus sp. HMSC068C09, assembly GCF_001813735.1. Classification (NCBI taxonomy): domain Bacteria; kingdom Bacillati; phylum Bacillota; class Bacilli; order Caryophanales; family Staphylococcaceae; genus Staphylococcus; species Staphylococcus sp. HMSC068C09. The sequence goes on along the minus strand of NZ_KV813756.1, from coordinate 149,591 downwards.
TTTTTACACCAGTAACTGCAACTGTCGCTTCCGTTGGTCCATATGTGTTATAAACAATTGCATTTGGATATCTATCAACAAGTGCTTTAGCTGTTCTATGCGGTAAAATTTCTCCACAAAAGAAGAAATGATTTAAACTTGGATAATCTTTTTCATTAAGGTTAGGAAGTAATAAACACATTTCTATAAATGATGGTGTTGATACCCAAGCATTAATTGGCGTTTGAACAAGCATTTCATTTAATAACTTCGGTTTTTTTATCATATCTTTATCTACTAAGTTAAGTGTGCCACCAGATGTTAAACATGGATAAATTGCCATTACAGATAAATCAAATGAAAATGGTGCTTGGTTCAGCCACTCCTGATGATTATCTGTTTCATTTAATGAGACCATCCATTCTGCAAATTCTATTAAACTCGCATACTCAATTTGCACACCTTTAGGCTCACCTGTAGAACCAGAAGTGAATATAGTATAAACAACATCTGTTTTATCCATTTGACTATCAAAAACAATAGGATAATCAGAATGTTTAATATCTTCGATTGTAAGTTCTTTCCTTGGTTGATTCACACTTGAATCAGTTGTATTTAAAATAAATGTTGGATCTACTTTATTCATAATCATTTCTACACGTTCTATTGGAACTGACGTATCAATTGGGACATAGCCACATCCTGCTTTGATTGCTCCTATCATTCCAACTACCATATATGGTGACATATGACCATAGATGATTAATGGCTTATTTGTATCTTGCAAATAATGTGCTAGCTTACTAGATTCTTCTATAAGTTGACGATACGTTAACTCATCTGATTTATGTCTAATAGCTACTCGATCTGGATTTTTTTGTCCAATATCATTAATTAAATTTATAATATCTGTCATCCTTTGACTCCTTACTAGAATTCGTTATATATAAAGTTATTATGTGTATCGCCTGAACCATATATAAGATACAAAGCTATAAAAATTGCTAAGTATAGAATAGTCAGTAGATATGGTTTTGCTTTTTCATAAAAAACACTTATTTTTTTAGTTTCTCTCAATTGAATATTACACCTCACAAACATTGCTATTTATTTTGAAGAACAATTCTACTTATTTTATATTTAGTAAAGTTATCTTACTATCAAGAAATATTATATCGCACTTTTATTTTTACACTTTATTATATAAAAATATTAATTATATATCAAATTTATTTTATATAATAATTAGTGAGTGTTAAATATGTATCTATCTTATCCGATATGTCCTTATTCTTATCTTTGATATTCTATATATTAGTACTAATGATTACATATCACAATTACACAGAGCATAACAAAACTGTTAGATATAAAAACTTCTTATTACTCATATCATCAATTTAAGTAATAAGAAGTTATCATAGAAATTATTTTTATTAATTAGTATTACTTTCTAATTCAGCTATAGCCACATTCAAATCTTTAAATGAATAGGTTGGCTTTGGTTGTTTAGTTTGAATTTCTTCATAAGATGTTACACCTGTTTGTACATGTACCGTATCCATCCCCACATTAATACCAGACATTATATCTGTATCATACAAATCTCCCACCATAGCCACTTCAGACTTATCGAGTTTCAAAATATCTAAAGCAATTTGCATGATGATGGTTTCTGGTTTACCAATAAATTGTGGCTGTTGTCCAGTAGATACACTAACCACACTTGTAATAGCTCCATTTCCAGGTAAGAAGCCTCTTTCTTTAGGAATTGAGACATCTGGATTCGTAGAGATAAATTTTGCGCCTTTACGTACTGCTAAAGTAGCTATTGCAAGTTTTTCATATGTGACTGCTTCATCTAAACCGATAACTACGTAATCTACATTCTCATCTTCTTTTACGGTTAAACCTGCATCGGTTAATGCTGTTCTTAAACCATTACCTCCTAGCATATACACACTAGCTTGACTATTTTCTTCTGCAATGTAATTTGCCGTAGCTAGAGCAGAAGTAACTACTTCGTCTGGTTTAGCGTCAATCTTCATTTCTTTTAACTTTTCTGTTACTTCTTCAGGCGTCTTAGTAGAGTTATTAGTAACATATAAATGAGGAATATCGTTTTTGTTCAAATAATCGATAAATTGAGCAGCACCATCAATTTCTGCTGTACCCATATACATTGTTCCATCTAAATCGATTAAATAACCTTTATAATTTTTCATTATGAATAATCTCCTTTTCCAAAAGCGGTAATTGGCACATTTTCTTTTTTTAGAAATTGAGTAACTTCTTTCACAAATTGTCGATAATACGGTATTGAGGTGTCAAATAATGGTACAAGTGTTTCAACTTCTAATTCTGTATAATGATGTGCAAACTGTTTTCTGATTTTAACTGTATCATTAATATGGTTTTGTGTATCTTTGGAAATCACCCCTTCAAGTTCTAAAATATCAATAACATCTTTATAGTTACCAGGATCTCTCAAAATAAAAGCGTCAATAATCATATTTCCAATATCTACTGATGATTCAATTAACATTTGCGCAATACGTTCAAATGCATAATGATTTGATTTATTTGTTTCATAATCCTTAATAAGCTGATTTAAATATTTTATTTTAAGTGCTAATTTATCTTTATCTACAAAATACATATCGGTCACCTCTTATTATTATTATCATATCATAGTTTTGCATCATGCATCATTTGTCGTTATACTAATTTCACATATTAAAAATAAAGGAGCATGACTGATATGATAGATATGTTTCTGTACGATGATGAGGAACAATCGCAAGCACAATTTGTAGGATTTGTAGGTGAACATAGTCGCTATGATTTAATGCTTATTCAGACCGATCGTCATTACGGTAAAACACTGGTATTAAATCTTCAAACTAATAAATTTGGCATCATAGGCACAGATGATATTGAAGAAGAAGGATATATTGCTCATATATTAGGTGTGTCTCAAGAAGAAAGCGAAGAAATCATTGAATATCTAAATCAAGTTATTCAATAAATGAAAGGTCAAAACAATGATATTTACAAAATATACATTGTTTTGACCTTTCATTATTTATTATTCTTTTTTTCAGTAGATTGCGTAGCTTGTATTGTTGGTTTTATTTTAACATCATGTAATTTATCCTCTACTTCATCTACACTATCTAGTTCTAATCGTTCATTATCATTAATATGTCTCACTATGAAATATGGACAACCAAAATTACAATATTCCAAAATATAATCTTGAATGGTTGAAAAACGTTTTGAAATTTCAGCTTTTTTATTTGAATCTTTATAAAATCCTTTTAAACGTAATTGATCATAACCAAAATCCCCAACTACAAAATCATATTTATCAAGTATATCTGAATATCTTGAAGCAAATAATTCTTCGTCAAAGCATTCTCTATAATCTTCAATTAATTCAAAATACTGTTGATTAACTTTAATCATAATAAGTCACCTTTAATTGTAATTATAATAAAAACTTAGATTGCCTATTTTAAAGAAAAAGAGCAATCTAAGTTTTAGCATCCATCTATTAATAAACATTGTTAATTGACTTTATGTACTCATATTATTGTTTCACAAGATAATATGACTTCATTATGCAATATCACTTAACAGAAAGTTTATTATAAATTTTTGGGTTAATATTATTTTTGTTGTAACTGTTCTTCTCCAAGACGGTGTTTTTCTTTTGCCGCTTCATTTACTTGTTCATCAGCATGATAAGAACTTCGTACCATTGGACCAGCTTCACAATGTTTAAATCCTTTTTCCATTGCAATTTTTCTTAATTTACCAAATTCTAATGGAGTATAATACTTTTCAACTTTTAAGTGTTTACGTGATGGTTGTAAATATTGACCAATTGTTAAAATATCAACATCATTTGCACGTAAGTCATCCATTGTTTCATAAATTTCTTCCAATGTTTCACCTAAACCTACCATTAAACTTGATTTAGTTGGAATATCAGGTTGTAACTCTTTAGAACGACGTAAGAATTCTAATGTTCTGTCGTAAGTCGCACGCGCACGAACTCTTGGAGTTAAACGACGTACTGTTTCAATGTTATGGTTTAAAATATCAGGTCTTGAAGCCATTAGTGTTTCAAGTGCTTCATAATCCCCACCCATATCTGACGGTAAAATTTCAATTGTCGTATATGGATTACGTTCACGTACTTTACGAACCGTTTCTGCATATACATTAGATCCTGCATCTCTTAAATCATCACGTGCAACAGCTGTGATAACAACATGTTTAAGATTCATTAGTTCTACAGACTCTGCAACACGTTCTGGTTCATTTAAATCTAGTTCATTAGGTAAGCCAGTTTTTACTGCACAGAAACGACAAGCTCTTGTACATACCGCACCTAAAATCATAAATGTAGCCGTACGTCTAGCTCCCCAACATTCATGTATATTTGGACATTTTGCTTCTTCACAAACTGTATGTAAATTTTTCTCACGCATCATTTTCTTGAGGCCGATGTAGTTTTCATTAGTGTTTAGCTTTATTTTCAACCAATCTGGTTTACGTAAAATCTCTTCATTTTTAGTAGCCATAACAACACATACCCTCCTGTTTAATCTATCTTCAACTATTATAACGAAATTTACATTAAATTAAAATGTAATAACTTATAAAATTAAGACATAACTATGAACATTTGTGTACTAAGAAGAATGATGCATATGAATTAATTTTTCTTTAAAGATATCTCTTAAAAATTCAGGCATTAAATAATCAATCGATGTTCCTTTTAATAATGGGAAATATCTTCCAAATGTATACATATCTACAGTTCCTAATATATAGGTACGGTTATCTTCTATTTCTTGTCCATCTACAAAGAAGCGATGTTCTGATTGAATAAATCCACATTTATATAATATATAACCACCAAAAATATCACCTCTAAATCCTAATCCTTGGACATGTTCATACATATATTCTTGCTTTTGACTTTTTAAGATTATCTTTTTCAATTCAGAACCTTTCAAACGTACACGAACTAAGTTGATTGGATGAGGTAACATAGTATGGATATCGTATTCAGTAAGTTGATCGCTCTCAACATTATTAACAATTAATCCAGCATTAATAATTGTACAATCTGCATTTGTAAATTCATACACACTTTCTGCAAGTAAATAAGTCGTTTTTGTAATCACATTTGTTTTACTAGATAAAGAAACTGGCTTATTAATAATCGCCTTATTCATCAAATCTTTTCCTTCTTCATCAAAATGTGTTTTAACCACTGGTAATGTGTCTACTGGATGTAATGTAGCCTCTTTAGTAACTACTTTTTTATTTTCAATCGTTAAATTCACTTCTCCAAGATAATGTCCATATTTCCCTGCTGCTGCCATAAGTACACCATTATTGACTTCACCATGATTAAAATGATGATGTGTGTGGCTTCCTAGTATCACATCTATCTCTGGGATTTCTTGACATAATTTTTCATCAAAAAAGACACCTACATGACTCATAACTATTAATACATCGTATTGTCCTTTGCGTTGTTCAATTTCGTCTTTGATGGCTTCTAATGGGTCTGTCACAATCCAATCAAGTGCTCGATAGAATGGCGTGAAAGGTGCCGTCGCTGCTACAAATAAAAAGCGTACATCTTCTATTTCTTTTATATAAGATGTGGCAATATGACGAGGTAAGTGGCCATCTTCGTCTAAAACATTAGCACATATGACTTTAAATTGTGCATCATTGTAAAGATTATTTAATGCTTCATGAGAAATAGTCATTCCTTCATTATTCCCAATTGTAGCAATATCACAATGAGCCTCATTTAAAAGTTCAACATTTTTTTTGCCCATAGTTGCTTCTGTTACTGGTGTAGATAAATCAACATGATCACCAATATCTAAATAAAGTGAAGGGTGTTGAAGTTCAGGTCGGTGTTCAGCCATGTACGTCATAATACGTGCATATTCATTAAGGTGACTATGAATGTCATTTGTATGAAAAATTGTAAGCTTCACTTAAATTCCTCCTGTTTTATTATAGAAACGATTTAATAATTAGATATACACCCATAATTAACATTACTGTGCGTAATAATAATACTACTGTTTCTGATTTAATCGAGTGATTTATTTTTACTCCAATTTGAGCGCCAATATAACTAGAAATGATTAGAATAATTGAATATGACCAAGCAACATGACCTTGAATAATATGACCAATTGAACTCATAACACTTGAAAAGAAAATCATCATCATACTTGTCCCTACTGCTACATGAGGTGGAAATCTAAATACTATAAGCATTAAAGGAGTCATCAACGCTCCACCACCAATTCCAAATAAACCTGTAAGTACACCTATAAATAATGTAGCAAAGAAGGCAAACATAGGTGGAACGCTATAATGATAAGTCATCCCTTTAGCATCGATGTATGTTTTACGATACTTTTCCTTATCGAATATTTTAAATGGTTTAATTTTATATCTAATCATCAATAAAATAGATACACAGATCATAAAAATACCAAAGTATAAATTAAACGAATTTAATGTTAAATATCTACTTAAAAATGAACCAATAAGTGAACCAGGTAATAATCCAAATAAAAATATGGATCCATTTTTAATATCTACTTGCTTTGTTTTCAAATAACCAATAGATGAAGAAAGTCCAGTTACAATAAGAATAACCGATGACGTACCAATTGCAATCTGAGTAGTGATGCCGTGTAATAGATGATGGTTCACTCCTAAATACACTAAAGTAGGTACGATAATTATACCACCACCAATACCTACTAAAGAACCTAATACTGCAGATAATAATCCAATTAAAACTAATAAAATCATTGTTAAAAACATTATAATTCGCCTCTTAGAAAAATTTTAATTGCTGAGGTGCTAAGCCTGTATACTCTATATCTAAAATATTTTGATAGGTTTTAGCATTTTGAGCTGCATGACCACCAGAATTATTATTAAAAACAACATAGACCTTTTCAGCTTTTTGTTCTAATATTTGAACTTTATTTGCTAAATCTTTTAATTCATTTTCATTATAATTATATAAATATCTAACATCTCGCCACTCTTGATCAGTCATATCTTTTTTAGTCCAACCATACTGATTTCTACCATGATAACGCACAAAAGCGGTACTAGAAGTTATACGATTGACTAAAGGTATAGACCCATCTTTAATTTGTGGTTCATCTACGACCGCATGAATAATTTGATGTTCGGTTAAAAACATTAAAGTTTGTTCTTTAAATTGGGAATTAAACCAAGATTGATGTCTAAATTCTACACACATGGGGATATCTTCTAGCTGTTGTCGAACATACAAAATATAATTTATATTTTGAGCTGTACAATCAAACCAAGGTGGAAATTGCACAAGTACCATTGCTAATTTATGATGTGCAATCAGTGGTTCAAGCATGTGTCTAAATTGTTTAAATAGTTCAGATCGTGAATCAGCATAAGTTTTATAATCTGAGTGAAGCGTCAATGCTTGATGAATCTTAACGATAAACTGAAACTTATCTGGTGTTTCATTGATCCATTTCAATATATTACGTTCAGGTTGGATAGCATAATATGAGGCATCAAGTTCAACAACAGGAAAATGACTCGCATACGTACGTAATTTATCTGTTTGTCTTTCAAGATCTTCATATAAAGAATAATGATCTCCCCATCCAGTTAAACCGATATTAATCATTTTTATCACCAGATATATGATACCACATTCAAAATTAATATATCACTTGTTGTATACTAACTTTACATTTTCTTATTATTTTAAAATCGCTACTATAACACCCTAAGTTTGCGTTAATAACTGATTCATTTGTAAAAATAATTAATCTATTAAATCGTTCACTTTTGATTAGTAGCTAATTTGTAACTACTTGTCTTCTAATATATTGTGTTAACTGGTTTTAAACTAGATAAGGTAGAATATCGCCATCATAATTAATCATAGCTTTAAAAACAAAAGAACTAGAATGTTAAACATTCTAGTTCTTTTAACTATTAGCTTAAGCTATATCTTAAATTATCCGATTGAACCTTCCATTTCAAATTTAATAAGACGGTTCATTTCTACAGCATACTCCATTGGTAATTCTTTAGTAAATGGTTCGATGAATCCCATAACAATCATCTCTGTTGCTTCTTCTTCAGAAATCCCTCTACTCATTAGATAGAATAATTGTTCTTCAGATACTTTAGAAACTTTCGCTTCATGTTCTAATGAAATATTATCATTAAATACTTCATTATATGGAATTGTGTCTGAAGTTGATTCGTTATCTAGAATTAATGTATCGCATTCGATATTTGAACGCGCACCTTTAGCTTTGCGTCCAAAGTGAACGATACCGCGATAGATTACTTTACCACCGTTTTTAGAAATTGATTTAGATACGATAGTTGAAGATGTATTTGGGGCTTTATGAATCATTTTAGCACCTGCATCTTGAACTTGACCTTTACCCGCAAATGCGATGGATAATGTACTACCTTTCGCACCTTCACCTAATAATACACAGTTAGGGTATTTCATTGTTAACTTAGAACCTAAGTTACCGTCAACCCATTCCATATTACCATTTTCATGAACAAACGTACGTTTAGTAACTAAGTTATACACATTGTTAGCCCAGTTTTGGATAGTAGTATAACGAACATGTGCATCTTTATGAACAATAATTTCAACTACTGCTGAGTGTAATGAACTTGTAGTATATACTGGTGCAGTACAACCCTCAACATAGTTTACTGAAGCCCCTTCATCAGCAATAATTAATGTACGTTCGAATTGACCCATATTTTCTGAGTTAATTCGGAAGTACGCTTGTAATGGTGTATCTAATTTAACGTTTTTAGGTACATAGATGAATGAACCACCTGACCATACTGCTGAATTTAATGCTGCGAATTTATTATCAGCTGCTGGAACAACAGAAGCAAAGTATTCTTTAAATAAGTCTTCATTTTCACGTAAAGCACTGTCTGTATCTTTAAAGATTATCCCTTTTTCTTCTAATTCTTTTTCCATATTATGATATACAACTTCTGATTCATATTGTGCAGAAACACCAGCTAAATATTTTTGTTCTGCTTCTGGTATACCTAATTTATCAAATGTACGTTTAATTTCTTCAGGTACTTCATCCCAAGAACGTTCAGTATGCTCTGAAGGCTTAACATAATAAGTAATGTCATCAAAATTCAATTCTGATAAATCGCCACCCCATTGAGGCATTGGGATTTTATAGAATAGTTTTAAAGCTTTTAATCGGAAATTAAGCATCCATTCTGGTTCTTCTTTCATCTTAGAAATTTCTCTAACAATATTTTCTGTTAGACCACGTTCTGATCTGAAAATGGAAACATCCTCATCATGGAAACCATATTTATAATCTCCAACATCAGGTGCTTTTTTAGCCATTTCAATCACTCCTTAAATATATTTAAAACGATATACGCATCATTTATCTTTCACTACTATCTATAGTCATTGTAACAACATGAAAACTATATAAAAAGAAATATGTGTAAAATGTCACAGCACCATAGTGCTTAGAATAACATTTATTACCTATTCGTATTTTATTCTTCAGTTGTACCTTCTGCTTTACCTTCTTTTTGCACTGTACCTTTTTCTAAAGCTTTCCACGCTAACGTTGCACATTTAATACGCGCTGGGAATTGAGAAACCCCTTGTAATGCTTCTACATCTCCCATATCTTCAGTGATGTTATAATCTTCACCTAACATCATTTTAGTAAATTCTTGACTCATTTGCATTGCTTCACCTAATGAATGACCTTTAACTGCTTCAGTCATCATCGATGCACTTGACATTGAAATTGAGCAACCTTCACCTTCGAATTTCGCCTCTTGAATGATACCATCTTCGATATCAAATGTTAGTCTAATGCGATCACCACAAGTAGGATTATTCATATCTACTGTCATTGATCCATTATCTAAAACGCCTTTATTACGAGGATTCTTATAATGATCCATAATTACAGATCTATAAAGTTGATCTAAATTATTAAAACTCATATGAGAAAAACTCCTTCGTTTGTTTCAATGCTTCTACTAATTGGTCAACATCTTCTTTAGTATTATAAATATAAAAACTTGCTCTTGCAGTAGATGATACATTTAACCATTTCATTAATGGTTGCGCACAGTGATGTCCAGCTCTAACAGCGACACCTTCAGTATCTACTGCTGTAGCAACATCATGTGGATGAATATCAGCTAAATTAAAAGTGATCACACCTGCACGTCTTTCTTTAGGGGGACCATATATTTCTAATCCTTCAATTGAAGATAATTGCTCATATGCATATTCTGTTAATTCTTTTTCATGCTGATGAATGGCATCAAAGCCTATATTTTCGATATAACGAATAGCTTCAGCCAATCCAATAGCTTGAGCAATAATCGGTGTACCAGCTTCAAATTTAGTAGGTAAGTCAGCCCATGTTGCATCGTACTTACTTACAAAATCAATCATGTCCCCACCATACTCAACAGGTTCCATGTTTTGAAGTAGTTCACGTTTTCCATATAATACACCAATACCAGTCGGTCCTAACATTTTGTGGCCGCTAAAGCTAAAGAAATCAACATCTAAATCTTGAACATCGATATCCATATGAGGTGCAGATTGTGCTCCATCAACACTAATAATAGCACCGTGTTCATGCGCAATCTTAGCAATTGCTTTTATATCATTAATGGTACCTAAGACATTAGACACATGAGTAATAGCTACAATCTTAGTATTGTCATTAATTGTCGATTTGACATCTTCAATTCTTAGTTCACCATCATCAGTCATAGGAATAAATTTTAAAGTAGCTTTTTTTCGTTTAGCTAGCTGTTGCCAAGGCACAATATTAGCATGATGTTCCATCTCTGTCACAACGATTTCGTCGCCTTCGTTAATATTAGCGTCTCCATAACTATGTGCAACAATATTAATTGAAGCAGTCGTACCTCTAGTAAAAATAATTTCTTCAAAATATTTAGCATTAATGAAACGTCGTACTGTCTCACGAGCACTTTCATATCCATCTGTTGCTAAAGAACCTAGAGTATGCACACCACGATGCACATTAGAATTGTAACGTTTATAATAATCATCTAATACATTTAATACTTGCACTGGTGTTTGACTTGTTGCTGTTGAATCAAGATAAGCTAATCGTTTTCCATTAATTTTTTGATTTAGTATAGGAAAGTCTTCAATAATTTCTTGTATGTTTAATGAAGTTTCGGCCACTACCTTCACGACCTTTCTTTTATTGAAAATCTCAATGATCTATTTATTTACTTTAAGTTCGATGACTTCTCGTAATTGACGTTTCACATCTTCAATTGGTAATTCACGGACAACTGGATCTAAGAAACCATGAATAACAAGACGTTCTGCTTCTTTTTGAGAAATACCACGGCTCATTAAGTAGTAAAGTTGTTCTGGGTCAACACGACCAACCGAAGCTGCATGACCTGCTTCAACATCATCTTCATCGATAAGTAGAATAGGGTTCGCATCTCCGCGAGCATGCTCTGAAAGCATTAACACACGAGATTCTTGATTTGCGATAGATTTTGTACCGCCATGCTTAATATATCCAATACCATTAAATACAGATGAAGCATTTTCACGCATTACACCATGTTTTAAGATATAACCATTTGTTTCCTTACCATATTGAACGATTTTAGATGTTAAGTTAATTTTTTGATCACCAGTACCAACAATGACTGATTTTAGTTCACTTGTTGAACGATCACCAATTAAGTTAGTAGTATTATCAATAATTTGGCTTCCCTCATTCATTAAACCTAAAGCCCAATTAATTGATGCATCTGCTGCCGTCACACCACGACGGATAATGTGACCTGTAAATCCTTTATCTAGATAGTCAACTGAACCATAAGTAATGTTTGAATTTGCTCCTGCAATCACTTCAGAAATAATATTGACTTGATTACCTTCACCACTTGCAGTTGAAAGGTAATTCTCAACATATGTTACTTCAGCACTTTCTTCCGTTACAATAATGGCATGATTAAATAAACTTGCATTCTCATTGTCATGTAATACTACATATTGAATAGGGTCTTCAACTACTACATTTTTAGGGACATATACAAATACGCCACCATTCAATAATGCTGTATGCAAAGCAGTTAATCGATGTTCATCTACTGTAACTGCATCTTTCATTAAATATTTTTCTACTAATTCACTATGATCTTGTAGCGCTTTTGATAAACCTTCAATAATAACATTATTATGATTTGCTTGTTCTGATACTTGTGTGAAAGCTAAATCATTATTATGTTGAATAATTAAATTTTTAGAATTTTCTATATCAATAATATTTTTAACTGATTCAGGAAGTTCTGATACATCATTATATGATTTACTTTCTACATGATGTTGTTTAAATGCATCGAAATCCCATTTTTTTAGTTTTGTTTTATCTGGTTTAGGCATTTCTAAAGTTTCTGTTAATTTCAAAGCTTTTTGACGTAGTTCAGTCATCCAAGAAGGTTCATTTTGTGCTTTAGAATAATCAACAAGTTGTGCTTCAGAAATATTTAAAGTTTCTGTTGTCATAATGCTTTTTCCTCCTACTTGATGAAAAATTTTAGTAACTGAATTGATATATAAACTGTTTATTTCCACATTTTAAAATCAATCAGTTCTTTTTATGAATAGTTTTTATATTATTTAATGACCTATTCAGTTGCACCAAATTCTTCTTTAACCCATTCATAACCTTCTTCTTCAAGACGTTTAGCTAATTCTGGACCGCCTGATTTTACAACTTTACCGCCATACATAACATGTACTTTATCAGGAGTAATATAGTTTAATAAACGTTGATAGTGTGTAATCATTAATGCACCGAAATCTTCACCACGCATTTCATTGATTCCTTTAGAAACGACTTTTAATGCATCAATATCTAAACCTGAGTCAATTTCATCTAAAATCGCAAATTTGGGTTCTAACATCATTAATTGTAAGATTTCATTACGTTTTTTCTCCCCACCTGAGAAACCTTCATTTAAATAACGTTGCGCCATATCTTTATCAATATCTAAGAAATCCATTTGTTTATCTAATTTTTTAATAAATTGCATTAAGTTAATTTCTTGACCTTCTTCACGTTTTGCATTAATCGCTGAACGCATAAAGTCTGCATTTGTTACACCAGTAATTTCTGATGGATATTGCATTGCTAAGAAAAGACCTGCTTTTGCTCTTTCGTCAACCTCTAATTCTAAAATATTTACGCCATCAAGTAATACTTCACCTTGAGTAACTTCATAACTTGGGTGACCCATAATTGCAGAAGATAATGTTGATTTACCTGTACCATTAGGTCCCATGATTGCGTGAACTTCACCAGTATTAATTGTTAAATTAACACCTTTTAAAATTTCTTTATCTTCAATAGACACATGTAAGTCTTTAATTTCCAATGTTGATGACATTTATATTCCCTCCATAAAATATAAAGTTTTCTTAACTAGTTTATAGTAATTTTAATTTATAGTCAAAAAGACTTCTAACACTTTAATACACTTAATTATAACGTAAATAGTCCCCAATATAAACTTATTAAAATGACAAAAAAGATTATATTTTCGTCAAAATTGTTTCGAAATGACTTCAATTTTCAAGTGCGACTGATAATCAAAAGGCATCTGTTCTCAATAGGCATCTATATATTAACGATGATTGACTACTTAATATTTCAATGTAAGTTAAAAATTTGGTAGTATTCGTATTAACTCAATAAAGAAAGGAGACCTTTATGACATTCAAATGGAAAAATATTTTAAAAGGATTTGCGATGGGAACTTCAGATTTAGTTCCAGGAATTAGTGGAGGTACCATTGCTTTACTTTTAGGAATATATGATGGTTTTATTTCATCCATTAGTGGATTGTTTTCTAAACGATTTTGGCCAAGTCTAAAATTTTTACTTCCTATATTAATAGGAATGATTTTAGCGATTGGTGTACTTAGTAATTTAATTCATTACCTACTCGATCATCATCATGTAATAACGATGTTCTTTTTTACTGGTTTAATTATAGGCATTGTCCCTTACTTATTAAAAACTTCAGATTTTAAAAAAACATTTACAACTAAACACTATGGATTATTAATTTTAGGAATCATAGTTATAGTGGCATTAACGTTATTAAATCCTAGCACACAGCAATCAAGTTTAACACTTCAATTATCTTTTAGTCTTATTATTAAATATTTTATAGCAGGTGTTTGTGCTTCTAGTGCAATGCTACTTCCAGGTATCTCTGGCTCATTTATGCTACTTGTATTCGGTGCATATGGAACAATAATGTTAGCTATTGCTAATTTAGCTAAATTTAACTTTACCGGTCTGCCTATATTAATAGTAGTTGGTTTAGGTATTTTATGTGGATTTCTATTTTCAAGCCGTATTATAAAATACTTTTTAACCCACCACTTTATTGGAACATTTGCCTTAATTACTGGTTTTGTTATTGGTTCAATTTATGCTGTATTCCCAGGAATTCCTAAATCACCAGTAGAATGGATTGTTTCGATTATTTCTTTAGTAATAGGATATATAGTAAGTTATTCATTAGGACTGATTACGTCTAACAATGATACTCAGACATAATATTCTAAAATAAACAAAAAACGCATGTGTTTAACACATGCGTTCTCTTCTAGTTAAAACGACTTATTTATCGCCTTTTAATTTATCAATAACATCATTTGCTTTATCTTTAACGTTATCAACCACTTCTTTAGCTTTACCTGAAGCTTTGTCGCCTTGACCTTCTTTTTCTAAATCTTTATTATCAGTTGCATTACCAACTGTTTCCTTAATATTACCTTTAGCTTGTTCAAATTTATCTTCTGCCATTTTAAATTCCTCCTTGTTAAACATTTCATTCTTAAATGATTTTTGTAATATTAACATACCCAATACATATCATGTATAAACATAAATTCTGTTATTTTTTTATATTTTCTGTCTAATTAAAATAATTGTTATAATAACATTGTTCAATTTACTTATCCAATTGGAGATGATAACTATGACATTTGTTAATTTTACTGCTATGACAGAAAAAGGTTTAAATAAAAAAGTCAATGCATTCTTAGAAGAACATCCATATATAGAAATTGTTAAATTTGAATATGCGATGGGTCAAGGTGGTATCGGCGTTGGAATACTATATCAAGACGATTCAAGTTTATAATATAAATGACTGCAATAAATGTATTGATATAAAATAAAAAAACGGTTCACATATTTGTTTGTGAACCGTTTTTTACTGCATTATTATTCATTATTTTGCAGGTACAACTGCACCTTTGTATTTTTCATTGATGAAATCACGAATGTCTTTAGATTGTAATACTTCAACTAAAGCTTTAATTTTTTCATCATCTTTATGATCTTTACGAACTGCAATTAGGTTTGCATAAGGGTTATTATTAGGTTTTTCAACTACAATTGAATCTTTTTGTGGACTTAAGCCTTGATCAATAGCATAGTTTGAATTAATAATAGCTGCATCTACATCTTGATTTTGATAGATTTTTGGAAGATATTCAGCTGATTGTTTGTTATTGAATTTAATATCTTTTTGTTTTCAGTAATATCTTCAAATTTAGCGTCTTCAATTTTTACGCCTTTTTTAATTTTAATTAAGCCTTCATCAACGAAGAATTTTAAGAAACGACCTTGTTCAGCTGGGTTATTTGAAACATAAACTGTCGCACCTTTAGGAAGGTCTTTTAAACTTTTGTATTTTTTAGAATAAACAGCCATTGGTTCTAAATGAACTTTACCTGCATCTTCAATTTTGTATCCTTTTTCTTTACTTTCAGTTTTTAAATAAGGAACGTGTTGGAAGTAGTTAGCATCAAGCTCACCTTTATCTAACAACTTATTAGGTGTAGTGTAATCATTGATTGTTTTAATTTCTAAATTATAACCTTTTTTCTCAAGAAGTGGTTTTGCTTTTTCTAAGATTTCAGCATGTGGTGCTGGTGAGGCACCTACAACGATTTTTTTATCTTTTTCGTCTCCGCCTTTACCACAAGCAGCTAATACAACTGTCAGTGTAAGTACTAATACTAAACTTAAAAGTTTTTTCATTTAATCTGTCCTCTTTTCTATTATCGTTTATCAATTTTATTTGTAAGCCAATCCCCGATGAATTGGATTATAAATACAATAATTAAAATAAATACGGTTGACACTAGAATGACGTCGTTTTGGTTACGTGTAAAACCAGTTAAGTAAGCTAAGTTACCTAAACCACCTGCACCAATAACGCCTGCAATAGCAGTTGAACCAACTAAAGCGATAGCAGTTACTGTAATACCTGAAACAAGTGCTGGCATTGCTTCTGGAAGCAATACTTTTCGAACGACTGTCCAAGTATTCGCACCCATAGACCATGCTGCTTCAATAACGCCTTTATCGATTTCTTTAAATGCGATTTCAACTAATCTTGCGTAGAACGGTGCAGCGCCAATGATTAATGCTGGAAGTGCTCCCGTCGGTCCACTAATTGTACCTAATAATACACTTGTGAACGGAATTAATAACAAAATTAAAATAATAAATGGAATCGCACGGAACAAGTTAACTATAAATGAAACTACCGTATAGAAAATTTTAGCTCCAGGTGCATCACTTTTAGCTGATAAGAAAAGCAGCACACCTAAGATTAAGCCAAAGATAAAAGCAAAAATGGTTGACACTACAGTCATATAAAGTGTTTCATATATTGCTTGCCAAACTTCAGGCCATTGCACGTTAGGCATAGTAATCATTTCATGGAAGATATCACCATATGATTTATCCATGTTTAATCACCTCCACATTTACGTGTTGTTTATGTAACTCAGTTACAAATGTATTAAATCCATCTTCACTAATATGTGGAATATGTACAATTAAAAATCCAATTGAACCTGTACGTGTATTTTTAATATTTGCTTCCAAAATATTTAATTCAATATTCTGCATTCGCGTAATATCAGATACAACAGGTTGTGTGGTATTATTACCGTTGAAATTCAATCTTACAATATAAGCGTCTTTGTTCAATGGTTCTAGATGTTTAATTGAATCTTCAAAATCGTCGTCTAAATCGTCTTTCACGAATCGTTTTGTCACCTCATGTTGAGGATTTTCAAATACTTCATCAACATTACCTTGCTCAATAACACGCCCATTTTCCATCACTGCAACTTCATCACATATGCGTCTAATCACTTGCATTTCATGTGTAATAATCACAATCGTTAGATTTCTTTCTTCTTTTATTTTTAATAGTAAATCTAAAATTTCATCCGTTGTTTGTGGATCTAGCGCACTTGTAGCCTCGTCACATAATAAGACATTCGGATCATTCGCTAATGCACGAGCAATCCCAACTCTTTGTTTTTGACCACCTGATAATTCTGAAGGATAAGCTTTTTCACGACCTTTTAAACCGACCAACTCTACAAGTTCTAAAGCTCTTTGTTTTGCTTCTGCACGAGATACTCCAGCTATTTCTAGTGGGAACATAATATTACTAATGACAGTACGTGACCATAACAAATTAAAATGTTGGAAAATCATACTTACTTTTTGTCGTTTTTTTCTCAAATCTGACTTAGAAAGTTTGTTAATATTGTCTCCATCTATAATGATATCCCCTGAAGTCGGTTCTTCTAGATTATTAAACATTCGAATTAACGTACTTTTACCAGCACCAGAAAACCCAATCACTCCAAAAATTGAGCCTGATTCTATATTCAAGTCAACGTGATCTACTGCTAGTACATCTTTGTTCTTTGTGTGATAGCGTTTAACAACTTGATTTAACTCAATCACGTTAAATGCCTCCCTTAAATTCCTTATGTAATTAAAAAATGCTTTCCCATCTAGAGAGATGAGAAAGCATTTAAAATTATCTTTCTCTCATCTTCTAAAGTCTTAAACTTTATGTGAATTGGCACCATTTCCATTATAGACGGTTGCCGGGCTTCGTAGGGCACATCCCTCCACCTCTCTCGATAAGAGTTTTCGCACTATTTAATTAATTTATATCCTATCACTGTACTAATAATTCGTCAATCATTTTTTTAACTTTTCTAACAAATATGGCACGGATTGAAATGCATAGATTCTATCTACCTCTTTATCCTTATCCATAATTAACAGTACAGGTACAGACATAATTTTATATTCTTCACTAAAATACTTATGGAAATTTAAATCAATTTTTTTAAGTGGTAATTGTTCGATATCATTTGCAATATCTAGCATGCGCTCTGAAATCTTACATGTTCCACACATAGGAGTATATCCAAATATTAAATGTTTATCTTTATCAAAGTGTTCTTTGATGTCTTCGATTTTAATAGAATTATTCATTCACAAGTACTAACCTTTCAGAACTTAAATTAGGTATAAGTTTTTTCTCTTTTTTTACGTTAAATCCGTATTTACTCAATACATGAGCAAGATAATTTTTGGGACAACGTGCGACTTCACAATATGTTTTATCTACATAGATATGTTCACTTTCACTTAAATAACGTTTAAACCACTTTCTAATTTTTTCGCCCTCATCATCTGAATCGGCAAGAATATAGACCTGTTTTCCATATAACGTTTCTATCATATCGTCTAGTTTGTCGATACTCATTGTACCATGTGTACAAATAATATTTACAGGTTCAGCAATGACTTGTTGCACTTTCTTCTTATCAGATTTACCTTCAACAATGATAACTTTATTTAAAATTGCCATGTTCATCCACCTTCTAAGTCGATATTAAACAATCATTTACTTTTTCACGTTATTGATGAATATAAACACAATTTACAGATAATTAATATAATTATATAAAAAACTCCTAGATTTAATATCAAGGAGTTTTAAAAAATTATTCGCCAATCATTTCAGAGTATTGTTCAGCTGATAGTAATTCATCTAATTGACTTTCGTCACTTAATTCAACTTTTACCATCCATGCTTTTTCATAAGGTGATTCATTAACAAATTCTGGACTATCTTCTAATTCGTCATTTGTTTCAACAATTTTACCAGAGACAGGTGCATACAATTCAGATACTGTCTTTACTGATTCAACACTACCAAATGTATCCCCTTCATTAATTTCATCATCGACATCTGGTAATTCGACAAATACGATGTCTCCTAATTCACCTTGCGCGTATTCAGTAATACCAATTGTTGCCGTATTTCCTTCAACTTTAACCCATTCATGTTCCTTAGAATATTTGAATTCGCTCGGTACTGCCACGAAAATCCCCTCCTAAAAATAATTACAATTTAATGATGCCATACCGTAAGTTTTCATTCAACTATTAATATTAAAAGTTGTGATTATACTTTCTATAACCATACATCTTTATATTGTTCCTCATTAAAACCTAATGTAACTTTTTCACCTGAAACCGCTAGCGGACGTTTTACCAACATTCCATCTGAGGATAAGAGTTCTAATTTTTCATCATTAGATAATTTTTTTAATTTATCTTTCAAACCAAGTTCTCTATATTTCACACCATGTGTATTAAAGAATTTATTTATTTCCACTTCTGATTTAACTACTAACTCTTTGAATTCTTGTTTTGTAGGTGTGTGTTGCACAATATCTATAGACTCATAACTCACTCCATGCTCATCTAAAAATCGAGCAGCTTTTTTACAAGTTGTGCATTTTGGATATTGATAAAATTTAATCATTCAGTATTATCCTCCTATTTAAACTTATTATAAATATATCAAATTATTTAAATAAACGCTCTACTTTTTAAGCTTTATTTTTTTCTAAATATTAGTAATTAGTTATAATATATAAAACAAGCTAAAAGGAGTGTAAAGTATGAAAAATATTACTACTACTGAAGAATTTAATTCAGTTATTCAAAGTGAACAACCTGTAATTGTAAAATTTGAAGCTGGTTGGTGTCCTGATTGTAAAGCAATGGATATGTGGATTGATCCAATCGTTGACAAGTATAACGACTATAAATGGTATTCTGTAAATCGTGATGAATTAGAAGATGTAGCATCAGACAATGAAGTCATGGGTATCCCAAGTTTACTTATATTTGAAAATGGTCAAAAACAAGCTCATTTGCATTCTGCTAATGCAAAATCACCTGAACAAGTTGAATCATTCTTAAAAGAAACATTTAATAAATAATTAAAGAACCACACTCGTTATTTTGAGTGTGGTTTCTTTAGTATTCTGAGATTAAATGTTTATTTTTACGTTTTGCTTTAGGTGGTACCTCTTCTAAATCAGTAAGATACAATAAACCTGCAATAGCTTCATCTTTAGCAATACCAAACGCTTTTCTTACTTTTGGTTCAAAGATGTACAATGGCGTTTTCCAACATGTACCAATACCTTTTTCATAAAGTAATAACATTAGATTCTGAGTGTATGCACCCATCGCAAAAAAGTTTTCGCGATTTTGTCGTTGTCGTGGGTCAGTTTTAAGTACTAAAACTAACATACCTCCTAAATTTGTCACCGCGTTATAATGATCTTCTTGTTTTTCTGGACTATTTGGAAAGGCAAAACGTGTAATATCTCTACTCATATCTCCTAATCTATCTTTAGAAACATGAATAACTCTCCACGGTTCTCTCATACCATGATTAGGAGCGTCAGTAGCTTGTTCTATGGCTTTAAATACATCTTCATCATTAATCACCATATCATGTTTAAATTTCTTTATACTTCTTCTTAAAGAAATTACTTCTTGTAATTCCACAATTATCGCTCCTCTATATTGATAACTATTATCAATTATACGCGGATATCGATGACATTTCAATGTATACTACATGCTTTCGTAAAATAATAATTGTTTTTTTAGTTCTTTAACATGAATCTGCCCTGGCGCTTGAGGTTCACCTAAGCAACCATATGACACTGTACCCCCAAAAACACCTTGAGCAGTTCGGCTCACTAATCCTAAATGAGACATAGATATTCCAATAACTTGTTGAGAAATCGCTTCAGATGTATAAGCTACTGCTTCTAATAGCATTGCTACGTCCTGTTTTTCCTTAGGCATTACTGCAATTTTTACATACTCAGGATTTAATTTTTGCATTTTATAATATGTGAATTTTAATTCTTCTAACGGTGGCGTTTCTAAAAAATTATGATAGGACACAATTATTTGTTTCTGATGACGATGTGCATTTTCTATAATACGCTTATGCGTCTCAACCTCAATATTTGACTCCCATTCTATATCTATCATTTGACATTCATCTATTGAGGAAATTGTTTCAATTAACTGTAAATATTCTTTATTAGTTAACTGACCTTTTCCACCTTGAGAAATTGTGCGATACGTCACCAATATTTTAAAATGATCCTTTATTTCATTTAGAAGTGAAAGGTTTTTCATTAAAAGTTCGTGATGATGACTCTCCCACTGATCTATACGCAACTCAATGATATCTATATATGCATGATTATCATTGATACTATTTAACGTTTCATTATCTATTATATCTTGAGGTGCTATGGTTGCAGCTACCTTTACTTCTGCCATATAATCCCTTCTTTTCTTGCCATTTACAATTTTATATTATTTTAAACTATTTATGTCACACTCGCCAATGTTTAAAATTCTTTTTAATTTTTACAAATCATGATTTAAAACTTTTTAGTTGGGTATATAATAATTGTATTCGAATTTAGGAGGTAATAATAATGGCAGTTCAATATGAAACTAAAGCAACAAACGTTGGTGGACGTAAAGGACACGTACACACAGACGATAATGCAATAAATGTAGATGTATTACCACCACAACAAGCAGATGGAAACGCAACTAACCCTGAACAATTATTCGCAGCTGGCTATGCTTCATGCTTCAATGGTGCATATGACCTTATTTTAAAACAAAACAAAGTTCGCGGAGCAGAACCTGAGGTAACTTTAACTGTACGCTTAGAAGATGATCCAAATGCTGAAAGTCCAAAATTAAGCGTATCTATTGATGCAAAAGTTAAAAATGTATTATCTCAAGAAGACGCTGAAAAATATCTACAAGATGCTCACGAATTCTGTCCATATTCAAAAGCAACTCGTGGCAACATCGATGTAGATTTAAATGTTCAAGTTGTTGACTAATTAGCATTACTCTTTAAAATCAAAATTTTATAATTTTAAAAAACCCTGAGACACCTCATTATGTCTCAGGATTTTTTTATGTGTTGATAGATAAAGACTGAATTAAAAAGAGCTGATATCAAGTTATTTCAATAGTAGTATGAAAGTTAACATAATGACTTTCAATAAGAACATTTACGTCCTTGGGGATGTATTGCTAGAATTGAACGACAAATTCAAATTGAATTCTGTCCTACTCCATTTCATTTCCTATCTAACAATTAAGTTTAAAGATATCGATGTATGATAGATAATATTCTAACGACTATGTATTCTCACACTTTTTGTATAATTTTTAAAAATAGGCTATTCTATGGATATAGTTATTAATTAAACTTTATAAAATTTTTATAATTCAATTAATTTGTATAAATAGATTTTTAAATGCTAATAATAATTTGAGGTGAGTATAATGTCAGAAGTTAGAATTCTTACTAACAACGATTTAAATCAATATATTACTTTAATATCAAATGATTCACATACTTATTCATGGGATAAACTTTATTTTCAACATGTGTCTCCAAATTACTTAAAACACATTCTATCTAAAGAAGAAGAGTATTGTAATATTTTTGGCAATTTTAAAAATGAAAAACTTGTGGCTGGTGTTACATTGCGACAACTCAAACAAGTGGGCACACAACATAAAGCAATGTTAGAAAATCTCTTTTTAAAAGACAAAAAAGACGAGATTACTTTGCAAAATTTAATCTGTGAAGTGATTAATTATGCAAAGTCTCGTCATATTGAAAAACTAATGACTTGTATTACATCAAATCATATTGGTGCAAAGATTTTTTTCACTGCACTTGGTTTTGAAACTTTAGGGATTGAAAAAAACTCATTTAAAGTAGATGATACTTATTTTGATGTTCATTGGCTACTCTATGATATTAAATAGCCAGGATAATGATTTATTTATTGGCATCATCGATTGTAGGATCAACCATATCGAGAAATTCAAACTTTCCATGTGTATAAATAAATTTTAAAATACAACAATTTCCAATGACATATTGATTTGCCATATCATCACCTATCCATTTTCTTAAAAAAACCTGAATGGCTGTACCATGGCTTACCGCTAAGAATGTTTTTCCATTAGAGGACTCTAATAAATTACTTAATGTCGTAACGATACGATGTTCAACTTCATTTTTCGTTTCTCCTCCGAAAGGGCGTAGTCTAGTTCCAAAAATATCGTGTTTATCCCAAACTGCATCCAATAATTGAACACTATCTCCTTCAAATAGCCCAAAACTCCATTCTTTTAATCCTTTATTACGTTGATATGCTTGATCAGGTAAAACATTTTCTAACGTATCACATGCTCGTTCCGAACTAGATGAATATGCTTCGTCAAAAGTAATATGATTATGTTTAAAGTAATGACCTGCTTGCTTCGCTTGAGATATTCCTAATTTAGTAAGTGGAGAATCACTTGCACCTTGTACTTTCCCTCTTAAATTAAACATAGTTTGTCCATGTCTCATTAAATAGAGTATTTTACTCATTACATTCACCTCAATATATTTTTTAAATAATATAGGCAACTTTCTTTTACACCACTTTATAATCCATACATAGTATACCTTAATTTTTTTATACTTAAAAATAACTAAAGGTAAAAAATTAATTACTACTCGTTTGATTCTCATTATAAGGGGTATAATGAATTATAAGTTTTATAAATAAAGGAGCGTTCATTATGAATGATCATAATCAATACAATTATGTCAATCCTAATAACCTCTCATTAGATTGGGAATGTTTTGTAATAAGTAAATCAGAAATGTTACTTGATGGAGTTCCTAGTGAACTTATTCATTCGTGGTTAGATAGAGAAATTATAGAACCTTTTTCAATTAGAGATAATGAATTAAACTTTAAAACTAAAGATATATGGAATGCGCTAAAGCAACAAAATTGGTACTATCCTAATTCAAATTAATTTATAGAGGCTAATTGCTCGATTAGCGCTTTCGATAAGTTGGTGATCAACGTAATTTGACATAACATATGCTCTAATTTCTTTATTATTGCGTTCGTTTTTGGGAAATTTATGATCATTTACAATGTAGTTTGCTAAACTTCCTAGTGGTGTATCATCATTAATAAATCCAATAACAAAATCATAAAATGTCATTTTTTCCTCCTCACATTACAACATTTCAGTATCTCCTATCATCTTATTATTTCTAAATGAGTGATGTTTATTTATATAAGCAAATCAGTAAGTTAGATTTTTATAAAAGTTGTAATGTTTTAATTGATTTTATTAAAATAATTAAAACACTTTATTTTTAATTATTCACTAAAAACATTCTATGCGGATATTAACTTTCTGTAAATGTGACGATTTTTTGAACTTTTATACTCTTCTATTTACTTTTCTGATTTCCCCTTTTAATTGATATGTTTATTAGTGTAATCATACATATTTATGACTGCCGATGAGTATATTTTAGTTTAATCGCCAGCTTTTTTCTGTGAATTTACGAAGTAATTCTTTTAATAAGAATTAAAGTTTTACCTTTCTTTTAAAGAAGTGATATGATGATAAAAAAGACATCATTGTTATAGAGGTGACACTACCTATGAATATTAATAAATTATTTTGGATTAATATTATGATTACCCTTTTATTTCTAGGTTTTAATATTACTGTCACCTATTTTCCTAAGTTAGATGATTATTTTTGGCTCATACCTGGTTTAATCATATGTGGCCTTACTATTTCATTCAGTTTAATTGCCGCTATTTTGGATAAAAACCTTATAAGCGAAATAATTTTTTTAACTAATCTAATCATTTTTTTATATTATATATATCCACTGATATATAACTTTTTTTAATTAAAATGTGGGAGGTTTACAAATGAGTACACATTTAACAATTTTACTTTGGCTGGGTATTATATTTGTTGTTGCTGCTTCAATTATATTAGGGTTATTGCTAAAATCTAAAAAAGAAGAACGTAAAGAATCATATTTAGGCTTTACAGTCATCTTTTATATTTTTGGTTTTGCTTTACTGATATATGTACTAATATTTGGTATTTTATAAATAGAGTTTAAAAGAACAAAATACAATCTTATTTTGTTCTTTTTTATATATTTCTCTATAAAACAATTAAGGAGATATAAATTGAAGACTATTCAATTGAAGCGTATTATATTTGTTATTTTCATTTCATTACTATTTTTCGCGTTCCCTTCTCATACTTATGCATCTATAAGTTCCACTTCTTCATCTTCAGGAAAAGGAAATGATTTCAAATTACAACCTGGTGACATTATTCTTACAAAAGGTCCGGTATTATTTGGTTTCTTTGGACATTCAAGTATTGCTTTAGATCATGATACTGTTTTACAAATTGAAGGACCCGGCGATAAGCCTATTACTGAATCTTTCGAATCATTTAAACAGCGATTTGGCGTTAAAAAAAATGATTGGATTAAAGTATATCGTTGTGAATATCCTAATGCAGGTCAAAAAGCAGCTGATTGGGCAAAAGCTCATTATAAAAATAGTGATAAAACTTATTTAGTTACACTTAATTTAAAAAGTGAACGTTTTACATATT
This sequence comes from Staphylococcus sp. HMSC068C09, assembly GCF_001813735.1. Classification (NCBI taxonomy): domain Bacteria; kingdom Bacillati; phylum Bacillota; class Bacilli; order Caryophanales; family Staphylococcaceae; genus Staphylococcus; species Staphylococcus sp. HMSC068C09. The sequence continues at coordinate 123,708 of NZ_KV813756.1, read as the reverse complement.
GTACTAAAATTATTTATCAAGCATATAAATACGGTGTAAGTAAAGATACGATAAATGATCATGGTTTACTGATTATCTCTCCATATGCTTTAGTTGATAATTTTAATAATGACTATCGCCTTAAGCTCGTAAAAAAATACTAATAGTTAAAGACTATGGCGTTACGCTATACTTTTCTATACTAAGAAATGATATTTAAAGGAACAACTTATTTTTATGAAAAACAAAAAATTACATTATCGATTTTTTTATTATATGTTTTTAACTCTTATTATTATATTATTTATTCTTTTCTTTCTTTACTTTTATAAACATTTTGATTTAAAACAAAATCAATCTTTAGATTACTATGCTAACTTTAATGATTTAAAACAACATACAACAAAAAATAAAGATTGGAAAATAATCACAAAACACCGTAAGCACAGCGATACCTTAATTACAGCGATTCATGGTGGAAGTATTGAACCTGGAACCACTGAACTCGCTCGTCGTATTTCAAATATTGGTCAATATAATTTTTATTCATTTGAAGGTCTACGTTCAGATAATAATGCTCAACTACATATTACTTCTACTGTTTTTGATGAACCTCAATTATTAGATATGCTCAACCATTCGTCAAAAACAGTATCTATTCACGGATATGCAGGCGATGAACCCATTGTTTACGTAGGTGGTCAAGATAAAAAATTGGTTCAAACATTACGTCATTCATTAACTGATCATGGATTTACAGTACAAAAAACGCCTAAAGGAATTGAGGCCCTTTCCAATAATAATATTATTAATAGAGATAAAAAAGATACAGGAGTGCAACTAGAATTGACGACTCGCCAACGAGCTTTGTTTTTTAAACATAACAACTTGGATAAAAATAATAGACGATCCCCCAAAAATTATACGAGAACATTTTATAGATTTGCCGAAGCAGTAGATCAAGGTATTAAAAAAGCTCAATAAATGTAATATCGTTTTTTTAGTTTTTTAATTAAATTAAATTGGGTATATATAAGTAATGAGTTTAGGAGGCGTTTCTATGGACGAATTAACTAACGAACAAAAATATACAGTAGCAAAATTTTATAAGCTATATATGGAACGTTCAAATAGTGGTCAAACAGAGGAAGAAGCAAATAATTTTAAAGATAGTATTACAGCTCAAGATGATTATTTTTGCGATAGAAAATATAGCGATTTCTTAGAAAATTGTAAAGTTCTTATTGATCATGGCTATCTAGATGGTAATATTATGTCTGATAGAATTGATAATATTAAAGTTACAAATAAAGCTTTTACTGAAATTGAACAAAGCTTTAATTAAAAATATCCAATTTTTTCAAGTTATTCCTATTCAAGGATCTTTGCTTAAAAGTCTTAAATAAATATATTTATTTAACTATGAATATAACTTTTAAAGCCTGCACATATGTATTGAGTATGTTTCAGGCTTTTTATTTTTAATAGAGGTGAGTTTACATGAATCATTGGAAAATTAATAATATGACGAATAGAAATCTACTTATACAACAAAACGAAAATGATGTATCTATAGTTGAACCTTTAAATAATGGTTCATTTAAAATTCTATCAGAGTTTAAACTGAATACACCCTGTCTTCCTATTAATACATATGATGACCAGTTATATGTTTCAATCAATTTTAAAAATGAAGAAATTAACATTTACAATAAATCGAATGAATAACACTATTATATTAATAATTTTATTAACTAAATTGTTTTAAAAAAATAATAAAATGTTAAATAAATATTAATATTTATTATGTAATAATTATAGTAATATTTGATTGATATGTTGTAATTATGGAGGTCAGTTATGGATAACATTATATTCTATCTAGGCATTACTTTATTTTTAATCGCATGTATAGTCATTATTTTTGGTATTATTGCTATTTTTAAGAATAAAAATTACTTAAAAATGCTTGCTATGGCTATTATTATTATCTTATTAAGTATGCTTGCACTGGGTATTCATAAAGTCATTGAGAGTAATAATCCCTCTAAAAGTGACATCACTCCTGTAAAAAAAGAAAAGCCTAAAGATAATAAAACAAATAAAGAAAATAATAATAAAAAAGATAATAATTCTAAGAAAGATCATAAGGATACATCAAATGAGTCTATTCAGGACACTCCTGCCACTCAAGAAAACACACCCGCCACAGAAGAACATTCAATTCAGTCATCAGAATCACCAACTACACAACAAGAAAACCCAACTACTGAACAAAATAATGCGACTACAAATAACCAAAATTCTACACAACGACACCAAGAACCTTCAACACACCAACAAGACACATCTCAATATCAGACGAATTCAGCAAATAATGATTTAAAACAAACAAATTCTACTCAAACCCAGAATAGTCAAAATAGTACTCAATATAATCATACAAATGAATCTAATACAACAAAAAACAACACTAATAATGTAAATCAAAATAGCACATCAAATACAACTCAAAATACACAAAGCGGTAATACGAATAATAATATAAACCAAATAAACAATTAATAATAAAAAAGGTAGAGTTTTGAGGCTCTACCTTTTATTTTCGACTTCTTTTTAAAACTTATAAATATTTATTGAATATTACATTTAATATGCCATACTAAAATATGATACGACTTAAAACAAAGGGATGAGACAATGAAAAAATTAGCCTTACTAACGCTTTCAAGCTTTCTAATATTAGGTGCATGTAGTCATAGTAATGATACAGTCAAAGATGTAAATGAAAGTGCACATAAAAAGAATAATCCAAAAGCACACAAATCTAAAGGCAATTCTGAACGCGTAGATAGTAAAAAAATAAATAAAAACTAAAAATAAGGAGTAGAAGCGCTCTTACTATCCGTCGCTTCTACTCCTATTTAATTATCATTCTTCGTATTGTTTAAAGTAATCTTCGTCTAAATGGTTAAGATGAATATTTTCAATTTGTAGTGTAACATGTTCTAAATTATATTTTTTTTTCAACAATTCAGAAACTTTATTAACCGTTGAATACGGCCATTTAGTATATTCATCACTTAAAACAACATGAGCACTCAATGAACTATGGTTTGTAGTGATGCTCCATAAATGAAACTCATGCACATCTATAACGCCTTCAACGCTTTTCATTGCATTAATAATTTCATCTGAATCATATCCACCTGGAATACGCTCCATTAATACTTTCCAAGCATTTTTAATTATTTTATAACCACCATTTAAAATGATAAGAGAAATGATGATACTAATGATTGGGTCAATAATTGCCCATCCAGTAAAATGAATAAGTACTACTGCTACGATAACGCCAATTGAATTTAATAAATCTCCGAAAAAATGCCATAATGCACTTTGAATATTGACATTATCTTCTTTTCTTAAAGATCTAAATAAAATAAGTGTTAAAATGATATTTATAATAAGACCTAATACAGCTACAAATATCATGATACCACTTGCTACCGGTTCAGGATGTATGATTCTCAAAATGCCTTCGTACATAATACCTAACGAAATAACAATTAATGCTAAACCATTTAAGAAAGCTACAATAATTTCTAATCTTAAAAATCCATACGTATAATGTTTCGTTGGAGGCTTACTTGCAAAATAAATAGCAAGCATAGACAACCCTAGTGCCAAAACATCACTTAACATATGAAATGAATCTGATAATAAAGCAAGTGAATTAGCATATAATCCACCTACAAACTCTACAATTGTAAAAATCAGCGTAATAATCAAAGAAGACCAAAGCGTTGCTTTTGAACTACTTTGAAATTTCCTATGTTCTACATGATGAAAATATTTTGATTGATTGTTCATTACTTCTCTCCAAACAATTAAATTATAAATTATTTTCTTTAAAACTACCCTAATATATATTAAAAAAAACGTTACAAACATTAATATATCAACGTTTTAATGTTATTACAATAAACAATTGAAATTTAGAAATTTAAAAACATTGTATATTTGAGATGAAATGATTTATCACATAAATGTAAATATAAAATTTCATTACATTTAATCACCACAGTTGATTTACCAACCATAAAAGTTCGTTATTTCTATTTTGTCCTAGACTAACTGACTTATATCTGGTGTTAGTCAAAAGTATTCATCATTCTTTAATTTATTAACATCATACTTACATTATTTTTTTCTTTGCATTATTTCTATATAATATTAAGAAAGAAGCTCTTCAAAAACATGAAAAAGGAAGTTATCAAATGCTTTTATTTCCTTCAAGTATTTTTATGATTTTACTAGGAAATTTAATTATTAAAAACCCACCTAAAAAGATAAACCGCTTCTACGGATTTAGAACAAAAAAATCAATAAAAACTCAACATAACTGGGACAAAGGACAAATCATTTGTGGAAAGTATATAAAACATTTTTTCAGTTATAGTCTTTACTTCTCTATAATCCCTATAGCTTTAGATATATTTTTTCTGATAATCAAGAGAGAAAATATATTACTATGGTCTATCATAATACAAAGCATAATTCTTTGTATCTTACTTTTATATGTAATTCCCAAAACTAATAAAAAATTAGATTAACCAAAACCTATTATTTGCTTTATCTCAACTATTTTTTGTTGCTTTGATCTTTTTTCATTTTTGTATTCTTACGATAAATATAAATTGCATTTATCGCTCCAAGTATTATCCAGATAATCGTTATATATACATTCCCATATTTAAAAGTTAATGGCATAAATATTATAAAAAATATATTCAAAATCAGAGCAATAATATGTGTAATATCATAGCGATACATTTATAAATCAAACCTCCTAATTACTTTACTGACATTGAATCTCAGAATTCTTAACAAACCCAATTATTATCAAATGGTCTACTTAATAGCTCACGCTATGTAGACATTAATTTACAAATTTAGTTAAGTATATTTCTCAATGTACAATAAATTTCTAGATATAAATGCCGTATTCTATTTTTTCTCTTTCTTTGTGATTTTAACTAATAATTTAGCTGTTTTTTCTTCAAAAACTGTTGCTAAAGCAACTAGAATATCTATGATTTTTTTACAAACGTACAAAAACTCCAAAATATTTAAAGCCCCTTTTTAAAAATTCTTCTCAACGCACAATAATCTTTTTCGACATAAACACATCGTCTAAACTAATTATTTTCCTAGAATTGTAATTCATGAAATCCGTCATAGTCATGGGTCACTTTTGATTAATCACGGTACTAGTTTAATGGTTATTGCACAAAGATTAGGACATTATCTATTGAAGAAATAAGTACACGTTACGGACATTTATATCCTAGTACACAAAAAGAAATTGTAAAATATTTATGAGGTGATGAAATGAAAATTTTTAACTGGAATATTATAAATGAAACAGATTATGAAATAAAATGTGACTATTTAAGAAAAGATATAATAATTATTGATCACTCAACAAATAGACAGTTAGAATATTTTAAATATAATGAAATGAAAGATACTTATAGTGAAGATGATAAAATTCATGATATTATCCTTGAAATTCACAATGATAAAAATGAAATAGTTTTATACAAAAATATTGCATCTTAATTATAGGGTGCATTTTTATTGGGCATATTTGGGGCTATACTGGGGCAATAAAAATAAAAAGCTTGCAACCAATAGGGTTACAAGCTATGAGATGGAGGCGGCGGGATTCGAACCCGCGTCCAGAGGTCCTGATACAAATCTTTCTACGTGTGTAGTCTATTGATTCATTTCGCATATTGGTAAGCAATAGACAACCAACAATATGCTAGTTTGATTAAATTTCATCTAAACAGACTTCAAACGGCAGTGTTTAGCATATCCTATTAGGGTTGAATCGCGTTAACAGCACATAGGAAATGCTGTTAGGCGATGCAGAGCGCTATTACGCAGCTACTGCTAAATTATTGTTTGATTTGTCAGTTATATTTAACCGAATGTGTTGATGACGGAGACAACCCTCCGACACGCTTAATAAGCTCGGGGGACCCCTGTCGAATCCAAAAACGCCCCCGCAATATAATAAAATATAAGATACAGTTTAATTTAAACAACTTTACTTATCATAACAAATAGAGCCCGATTAAGCAACAATTATGCTTAATAACGGGCTTTCATTGCACGATCAACATCTCGTTTCATTGCTTTATCTTTCAATGCTTGACGTTTATCATGCAGTTTTTTACCACGAGCTATGCCTAATAAAACTTTACATTGTCCATGTTTTAAATACAATTTTAAAGGAATAATCGAATATCCAATTTCTCTTGTACGTTCGCCGAGTTTGATAATCTCTTTTTTATGCAATAACAGCTTTCTTGATCGTAATGGATCATGATTAAAACGATTTCCTTCTTCGTATGGAGCAATATGCATATTATTAATATACATTTCTCCACGCTTCACTTGTGCATAACTATCTTTTAAGTTCGCACTACCTCGTCGAATCGATTTAATTTCTGTACCTTGAAGCGCAATACCTGCTTCAATGGTATCTTCAATATTATAATCATGTCTTGCTTTACGGTTTTCAGCCAACGTACCTGGTGATTTTGTTTTTTTCTTGGCCATTAATGTATGTCACCTCTTTGCTGATTATTTTTTCTTACGACACGCTTTTTTCTTAATATTTTTATCTTTATAAAAAGGTTTATGCTTAGTTGCGCTTTGTTTATCACGTTGACGTTGATTTTTACCCTTACGTTGTTTACGTTTTTTCTTTTTGTTTTTATGATGATTATCTTTGGATTTATCTAAAGATTTACCACGCGTTTTAGCTTGAATCGTTTTTCCACGAGCAGGACGCTGTGATTTATCATTTTTAGGTAATGGCATGCCAACAATTTGGAAATCTATCATGCGTTCATCTACGTCTACATGAGTAACTTTAACTTTTACCTCATCACCAATTCTAAACACTTTAGCATGTCGTTCACCTATCAACGCCATTTGTCGTTCATCAAATTGATAATAATCATCTGTCATATTAGAAATATGAACCATACCTTCTATTGTATTTGGTAATTCAACGAACATACCAAAATTGGCAACAGAGCTTACAATACCTTCAAATTCATCACCAATATGTTGAATCATATACTCTGCTTTCTTCAACTCATCTGTATCTCTCTCTGCTTCAATTGCGCGACGTTCACGTTGGGATGTATGTTCTGCTAATTCTGGTAATGTTTCTTCCCATTTATGCATCTCTTTATGATTCATAGAGTGATCGACAAGATACTTACGAATTAAGCGATGAACAGTTAAATCTGGATAACGACGAATCGGGGAAGTAAAATGTGTATAATATTCTGCTGACAAGCCGAAATGACCTAAATTTGTATCATCATAATGTGCTTGTTGCATCGAACGTAACATCATTGTTGAAATAACCATTTGCTCAGAACGACCTTCAACTTCTTCTTGGATAGATTGTAATGTTGAAGGATGAATATCTTCACCTGTGCCTTTAACCATAATACCAAAATTAGTAATAAAGTCGAAGAACTGGCGTAATCGATCTGATTTTGGTTGTTCATGAACACGATAAATAAATGGCACTTCTAATTTGTTAAAATGTTCAGCAACTGTTTCATTGGCTGCTAACATAAATGATTCAATTAAACGCTCTCCTTCACCACGTTCTCGCATTATTACATCTGTAGGTAGTCCTTCTTGATTGACCAACACTTTTGCTTCATTAATATCAAAATCAATTTCACCACGACGTTTACGCATACGGATAAGTCGATTAGATAAATCTTGTGCTAAATCTAACATTGGGACAATTTCACTGTATTGTTGACGCACTTCTGTATTTTTTTCGGTAATAATTTGATTCACTGCATCATATGTCATACGATAGTTTGAATGAATAACACTATCAAATATGTCATGATTCACCACTTCGCCACGCTCATTTATTTCCATACGACAACTTAACGTTAAACGATCTACTTCAGGATTTAATGAACAGATACCATTACTTAAACGGTGTGGAATCATTGGAATAACACGGTCTACTAAATATACACTCGTTGCTCTATCATAAGCTTCTTTATCTAGCGCAGAGCCTTCTTTTACGTAATAACTTACGTCTGCAATACTTACTGTCAATTCCGTATGGCCATTATCTAGACGTTTAACGCTAATTGCATCGTCTAAATCTTTAGCATCTGCACCATCTATTGTAATTGTAAGATCGTTTCTTAAATCTCTTCGTCCCTTAATTTCTTCAGGTTTTATTTCTTCAGGGACTGATTCCGCTTCTTTTAATACCTCATCAGGAAATTCAATCTCAATTCCATGCTGATAAATAATTGAAAGAATATCTACTCCTGGGTCATTTTTATGACCTAGAATAGCAGACACATGTCCTTCTGGATTATCTGTGCCATCAGCATATTTTGTGATTTGGACAAGTACTTTATGACCATCTACGGCTCCAAGACTCTGTCCTTTAGGTATAAATATATCTTGCATAATACGTTTATCGTCAGGAATGACAAAACCAAAATGTTTTGCTTCACTATACGTACCTACCACTTGTGTGACAGAGTGTTTTTCTATAGATTTTACTTCACCTTCAACTTTTCCACGATGCTCTCCTCTGGATTTTTGTAATTCAACTATTACTGTATCTCCATCTAAAGCACGATTAATCTTTGTTGGTGGAATAAAAATATCTTCAAGTTCTTCGTTTTCTGGGCGTAAAAAAGCAAAGCCTTTTTTATTTTGACTTAAAGTACCTCTTATTAATTTTGAACTTAAATTCTTATTTGATACTTTACGTTGATAGCGATCTGTCTTTGTTCGCTCTACCAATCCTGCTTGTTCAAGTTCAACGAGCACCTTTATTAATTCTCTAAATGAGTCGGCACTACTAAGACCTAAAGCATCTTGAAAGTCTGATACAGACATCGGTTCATAATCAGGTTGTTTTACAATATCTTCAATGGATTGCTTTAAATTCATCATGCCCCTCCTTTCTTTAATCAATTATTTTTATGATTTATTCAGACCAGTCTAATCCTTCTAAAAACGCATATACATCTTCAAACACTTGCTCTTTTTCTTTATCAATTGTAATGACATGTCCTGAATTTGCATACCATTTAATTTGTTTTTCATCTGAATCTACATTTTCGTATATATAATTTGCTGACTGAGGATCAATCATTTCATCTTTTTCAGCTTGAACTACTAAAATGGGATCTAAGACTTCATCTACATCATTACGCACACGACTTAACGTATCACTAAGTTCTTTGAGTGTTTCAGTAGGATGAAAATCTTCCATTTCTTTATCAATCGTTGCTTGATCTTTACCTTCGTATTTTTTAAAATTACGTGCATATTCTAAAAAACCTTCATAGATTGTACCTTCTGTTTTTACTTCGGCAGGTGCACACATTGTTATGATACCTTTTACAGGACGGTTTAAACTTAACTTCAATGCAAATACGCCGCCTAATGACAATCCAGCTACCGCTATGTCTTCATAACCTTGTTCTACAAGATAATCATAGCCATCAAGTACATCTTTAAACCATACATATGGACTAGACTTTAATATTTCTTCTGGCGGTGCAGCATGACCTTCATACTGTGGCGCATAAGAAGTATAACCTTTTTTTTGTAAAAATCTACCAAGTTGTCTTACATCTGAGGAATTACCTGTGAATCCATGTAGGAGTAAGACTGCTCTTTTACCTTCTTGGAAAAAGAAAGGTTGAGGTAACTTAATTTGCATTTTTTATCCCTCTCTAACAAAAATTATAATATGATTACTTTTTTTATTTTGTACTAATAGACTGCATTCATTATATAATCAATCTATTTTATTCCCTGAATAGCTTAAAAATATGCATTGATGATTATATTAAAATAATGATTTCTTTATAAAATGTGTTAACTCTATTATAAATAAAAAAGCCCGACATTGATATCGTCGGACCTTATAAACCAAAATAACTTATTCCAATCATTATTAAAAAGAAAATGATGGCTAACACAATTGTTAATCTATGCAAGAATAAATCGACGCCACGTTGTTTTTGCTTACCAAATAACTGTTCAGCGCCCCCGCTAATCGCACCCGAAAGTCCATTACTTTTACTTTCTTGGAGTAATACAACAGTAATTAATGCAATACAATCAATAATTAATAAGACCATAAATAATGTATGCATGAAAATTGTCCTCCGTTCATTATATACGTTCCGAATTATAACATATTCTTAATATAGTTATCAAATACTATCGATTAAATGTACTTTTACGTACAATTGAAATAATTAACATATATATGGCTAATATTGCTGAACCAATCACGACGATTAAAATAGGTAAAATAAATAAAACCGATTTTGTTTCAATAATAGCATTTAACACCATTGTTAAGTTGACAAGTGTAAATAATACATTTGATACATATACGGCAAACATAAACCACCAAAGATATTTATGTCGATTCCATAAAGCAATCACTCCAGCTAAATATGCAAGAATATACATAATACCTGTATATCTAAAACTATTTAAAATATTATCTACTGCACTGCTTGACGCTTTTTGATGTGCTAGTGTTAACAGTGTTTTAGCAGTGCGAGCATCTAAAGCAATAAAATTATGGATAATTAATAATATACAAAATACAAGCGAACTATATCCAATCAATTGACCAGTAATACGTTCTCTTTTATTTGACTGATTAAGTTGTTGATCCATCTTCAATTCTCCTTCTTTCAATTACAAGATTATTATATCAGTTTCATCAATGAAGTTAAATCTTACACTTCTATACTATTATTTAAAGTTTTATATTAAAAAAAGCCTGTCATAGTCTCAACTCTATGACAGGCAAACGCGTGAACTCTATTGATTTTAGTATAGTGCTAAAATTATTTATCTAAATTGTAGAAAGATTTAATTCCGTCAAATTTTGCTGTTTCAAATAATTCATCTTCAATACGTAGTAATTGATTATATTTCGCAATACGATCTGTTCTTGATAATGAACCAGTTTTAATTTGACCAGCATTTGTTGCTACTGCGATATCAGCAATTGTTGTATCTTCAGTTTCACCAGAACGGTGAGATACTACTGCAGTGTAACCAGCTTTTTGAGCCATTTCAATAGCATCAAATGTTTCAGTTAATGTACCAATTTGGTTTACTTTGATTAAGATTGAGTTACCAATACCTTGTTCAATACCTCTAGAAAGAATTTCAGTATTAGTTACGAATAAATCGTCACCTACTAATTGAACTTTATCCCCGATACGATCAGTTAATTGTTTCCAACCGTCCCAGTCATTTTCATCCATACCATCTTCAATTGTAATGATTGGATATTTACTAATTAATTCTTCTAAGTAGTCAACTTGTTCAGCTGCGCTACGTTTCGCACCATGTTCACCTTCGAATTTAGTGTAGTCATATACATCATTTTCATAGAATTCAGATGAAGCACAGTCAAATCCTAAGAATACATCTTCACCTGGTTTGTAACCAGCTTTTTCAATCGCTTTAATGATTGTTTCAACTGCATCTTCAGTACCGTCAAATCTTGGAGCGAAACCACCTTCGTCACCTACAGCAGTTTCTAATCCACGTTCACTTAAAATTGATTTTAAGTTATGGAAAATTTCAGCACCCCAACGTAATGCTTCTTTAAATGATTCAGCACCAGTTGGTAAAATCATGAATTCTTGGAATGCAATTGGTGCATCTGAGTGAGAACCACCGTTAACAATATTCATCATTGGGACTGGTAATTGTTTACCGTTAAATCCACCGAAATATTTGTATAATGGTTGACCTAATAAGTCAGCTGCTGCGCGTGCAACGGCAATAGATACACCTAAAATAGCGTTTGCACCTAATTTACCTTTGTTAGGTGTTCCGTCTAATTGAATCATCATTTTATCAATTGATACTTGATCTAAAACTGAAAATTCACCTTCAACGATTTCTGGAGCGATAATTTCGTTTACATTTTCAACAGCTTTTGTAACGCCTTTACCGCTATAACGTGATTTATCTCCATCACGTAATTCAACTGCTTCGTGTTCACCAGTAGAAGCACCTGAAGGTACTAAAGCACGACCAAAAGCACCACTTTCAGTTAATACTTCAACTTCAACTGTTGGGTTACCACGTGAGTCTAATACTTCGCGAGCATAAACATCTGTAATAATTGGCATAATAAATAATCTCCTTTAAATTTAGATTCCTTAATTATTATAACTATTTTTTGTTATTTAATAAAATATTTATACTAAGATGACTTAATATTAAAGAATAATATTAAATCATCTTAGTATTTACAACTTTACTAATGCTTAATTAAAGATTCACCTGTCATGTCTGACGGTTGTTCAACATTTAATAAGTCTAGTAATGTAGGTGCTAAGTCACCTAAACGACCAGTTTCACGTAATGTTACATCTTCTTTAGTAACAATTACTGGAACTGGGTTTGTAGTATGAGTAGTCATAGGTTGATCATCATCAGTTAAAACTTGATCTGAGTTACCATGGTCAGCTGTAATTATTGCATAGCCATTCATATCTAAAATTTTATCAACCACTTCACCTAAACATTCATCTACTGCTTCAATTGCTTTGATTGTTGGTTCAAGCATACCACTATGACCTACCATGTCAGGGTTAGCAAAGTTTAAAATAATTAAATCTAAATCACCTTTGTCTAACTCTTCTAACAATGTATCTTTAACTTCGTATGCACTCATTTCAGGTTTTAAATCATACGTAGCAACTTTAGGTGAATCGATTAAGCAACGACGTTCACCTTCAAATTCTTCATTACGTCCACCACTCATGAAATAAGTAACATGTGGGTATTTTTCAGTTTCTGCAATACGTAATTGTTTTAAATTATTATTTTGAGCAACTTCACCAATTGTATTCGTTAAATCAACTTTTTCAAATACGACTTCTGCATCAACATTATCATTATATTTAGTAAATGTTGCATAGAATAAATCATTTACACGCTCAACTTTAAAGCCGTCAAATGCTTTATTTGTAAATATTTCAGATAATTGTGCTGCTCTATCAGGACGGAAATTGAAGAAGATAACAGCATCACCATCTTGAACACCTTCATTTTGTCCTTCAACTATGAAAGGTTCAACAAATTCATCTGTAACGTCATTTTCATAATTCGCTTCTACACCTTCTTTAGCGCTCGCATAAGAAGGTCCTTCGAAATTGCGAATAGCATTATAAGCTTTTTCTTCACGATCCCAACGTTTATCACGGTCCATAGCGTAATAACGACCTGAAATCGATGCAAATTGACCTACACCAAGTTCTTTGAATTTAGCTTCTGTTTCTTCAATATATTTAATTGCTGATTTTTGATCTACATCACGACCATCTAAAAATGCATGTACATACACTTTATCTAAACCTTTTTGTTTAGCAAGTTCTAATAATGCAAATAAATGTTTGTAATGACTGTGAACACCGCCATCTGAAAGTAAACCAAATACATGTAATGCTGAATCGTGATCTTTAACGTGTTGAGCTGCTTTACCTAACACTTCATTTTCGTAGAAATCACCATCTTCAATGGATTTATTAATACGAGTTAAACTTTGATAGACAATACGACCTGCACCTATATTCATATGACCTACTTCAGAGTTACCCATTTGACCTTCGGGAAGGCCAACATCTAAACCACTTGCTTCAATTTGAGTCGTAGGATATTTGTTGTAATAACGATCGAAATTGGGTTTATGCGCTTGTTTTACTGCATTACCATGTTCACTTTCACGGTTAGCAAAACCGTCTAAAATAATTAATGCTGTTGGTTGTTTAGCCATAATTATTTAGCACCTTCTAACAATTGTACAAAATCATCTACTTTAAGTGATGCGCCACCAACTAATGCACCATCGATATCTGATTGAGCCATATATTCTTTAACATTATTTGGTTTCACACTACCACCATATTGAATACGAGTCGCATCAGCTACATCTTGACTAGACACGTCTGCTACTGTTTTACGTACTTGTGCACACATTTCATTTGCATCTTCTGAAGTAGCTGATTTACCAGTACCGATTGCCCAAATTGGTTCATAAGCAATAACAACTTCTTTAAGTTGATCTTCTGACAAGCCTTTTACTGCTTCTTTTACTTGGTTGCTTACTACTTCGTTAGCTTTGCCATTTTCTCTTTCTTCATCTGTTTCACCAACACAAATAATTGGTGTCATTCCATGATTAAATACTGCATGTGCTTTTTTATTTACATCTTCATCTGTTTCATGGAATAATTCACGACGTTCTGAATGTCCAATAACGACATATTTAACACCTAAATCAGCTAATGCTACTGGAGAAGTTTCTCCTGTATATGCACCATTATCTTCAAAATAAGTGTTTTGAGCACCAATTTTTAATCCTTTTGCTTTGCCATCATTCACTAGAGAGATTAATGCATCTAATTGAATTGTTGGCGCACAAATTACTGATTCAACTTCCTTTTCATCAGGTAATGTAGGTAAATTGTTTACAAAGTCTTTAGCTTCTTGAACTGTTTTATTCATTTTCCAGTTACCAGCTATGATTGGTTTTCTCATTATTGACACTCCTATTATTAATAAATTTAAACTTAATTATAAATATTTACGTTCTTTTATTGTTTTCCCATGAAAATCATAAAAGAAACATTTTTATTATTCAAATAAATATTATTTATCGTTAATTGCTTTGATACCAGGTAATTCTTTACCTTCAAGGTATTCTAATGAAGCACCGCCACCAGTTGAAATATGAGTGAAATCATCTTCAAATCCTAGTGAAATTGCAGCCGCTGCTGAATCACCGCCGCCGATAATTGTGATTGCATCTTCTAAGTTAGCAATTGCTTTACATACACCGATTGTACCTTTAGCAAAATTACTAAATTCAAATACACCCATAGGTCCGTTCCATACTACTGTGTGAGCACCTTGTAATTCTTTAGTAAATAACTCGATTGTTTTTGGTCCAATATCCATTGCTTCTTGATCACTTGGAATTTCATCAATAGACACTTCAGTGATTTTAGCATCATTTGAAAATTCTTTAGCTACTTTACAATCAACAGGTAATACAATTTGATCGCCATTTTTTTCTAAAAGTTCTTTAGCAAAGTCAATTTTATCTTCTTCTAATAAAGATAGACCAATTTCTTTACCTTGTGCTTTTAAAAATGTATATGCCATACCGCCACCAATAATGATTTTATCAGCGATATTCACTAAATTTTTAATAACACCAATTTTGTCAGATACTTTAGCACCACCTAAAATAGCCACAACTGGTTTATGTGGATCATTTACCACACCACCGATAAATTTAATTTCTTTTTCCATTAGGTAGCCTGCAGCTGTTTCTAGATGAGTAGAAATACCAACATTTGAAGCATGTTCACGGTGTGCAGTACCAAATGCATCATTTACAAACACATCACCTAATGATGCCCAATACTTACCTAATTCAGGATCATTTTTAGATTCTTTTTTACCATCTAAATCTTCAAAACGAGTATTTTCAACTAATAATACATCGCCTTCATTTAAATTTTTAATTGCAGATTCTAATTTTTCACCGCGTGTTTCTGGAATAAACACAACTTCTTTGCCTAATTTTTCAGTTAATGAATCCGCTACTGGTTTTAAAGTTAACTCTTTTTTATCACTTTCTTCTTTAACTTTACCTAAATGAGAGAACAATACTAATTTACCGCCTTGTTCTAAAATATATTTAATTGTTGGTAAAGCTTGAACAATACGGTTATCATTTGTAATTTCACCGTTTTTTAAAGGTACATTAAAATCAGCACGTTCAAGTACAACTTTCCCTTTTAAGTCTAAATCAGAAACAATTTTTTTTGCCATTATAATTTCCTCCTTTAAATAGGAATTATTAATATAAAAATAAGCGGAGAAGCGTTAGTGCTCCCCGCTTACTCATAAGCTAACTTAATTCAACATTTTATATAAGTGTACTGAGCACAAGTTTTTATTAAACTAGGCTACGAAATTATTTAGTTAATTCAGCTAAATATTCTAAAGTACGTACTAATTGAGAAGTATAAGACATTTCGTTGTCATACCAAGCAGCTACTTTAACTAATTGTTTGTCGCCAACTGAGATGACACGAGTTTGAGTTGCATCGAATAATGAACCAAAGTTCATACCAACAATATCTGATGATACGATTTCATCTTCAGTGTAACCGAATGATTCGTCAGCAGCATTTTTCATTGCTTTGTTAACATCTTCAACTGTTACTTCTTTTTCTAATACAACTGTTACTTCAGTTAATGAACCAGTAGCTACTGGTACACGTTGTGCTCCACCATCTAATTTACCATCGATTTCAGGAATTACTTTACCGATAGCTTTAGCTGCACCTGTTGAGTTAGGTACGATGTTTTGTGCTGCTGCACGTGCACGACGTTTGTCACCTTTTTTGTGTGGACCATCTTGAGTCATTTGGTCGCCAGTGTAAGCGTGAATAGTTGTCATTAAACCTTCAACAATACCAAATTCGTCATTTAAAACTTTAGCAACTGGTGCTAATGAGTTTGTAGTACATGAAGCACCTGATACTACTGTTTCAGATCCGTCTAAATCTTTGTGGTTTGTGTTAAATACGATAGTTTTAACATCACCTTTAGCTGGAGCAGAAATTAATACTTTTTTAGCTCCTGCATTAATGTGTGCTTCAGCTTTTTCTTTTTCTGTATAGAAACCAGTACATTCTAATACTACGTCGATATCTAAATCGCCCCATGGTAATTTACTTGCATCTGGTTCTTCAAAAGATTTAACTTCTTTACCATTTACACGGAAACCACCTTCAACAACTTCTACGTCTCCGTTAAAGCGACCTTGCATAGTGTCATATTTTAATAAATGAGCTAACATTTCGTCGTCTGTTAAGTCGTTTACTGCAACTACTTCAATACCTTCTACGTCTTGAATTCTTCTGAATGCTAAACGACCAATTCTACCAAAACCATTAATTGCTACTTTTACTGCCATTATAATGGCCTCCTTTAAAATGATATTTAAAAAGTTAAATAACTTTTTATTCCTTATTTAGTATTACTTTAGCTGCTGCTTCATCAGTAATTAATATTGTATTTTTGGGAGCAATACTGAGATATGCTTTGATAGCTTCTCCCTTAGACATGCCGCCAGCAACAGCATATATAAATTCTTTGCTTTCTAAATCTTCAAGTTGTAATCCAATAGTTTTTACTTTTTGAACTACATGACCTTGAGCGTCAAAATAATATCCGAAAGCTTCTCCGACGGCTTGATGATGTTGAAGTCTTTCAATCACCTCATCAGATGATTGTCTACGATGCGCCATCTTCAGCGCATCACCAATACCGTGTATTGTTATATTTGCTTGTTTAATCTTTTCTAATGTGTGCACAACTGATGGTTCCATCAGTAATGTATTATATGTTGATTCGCTTACATTATCTGGTACATATAGGGTAGTATAATACCCACCACTTTGTTGTGCCATACTTGCTGCAATTGTATTTGCTTGATAAACCATATTTTCACCAAGACCACCACGTGCCGGAACAAAAAACACATTAAATGGTAATAAATGCATTGCTCGGCTAACATTAGCCATTGTTGATCCGCCTGTCACTGACACAATTGCATCTTCATACAATATATCTTCTAGTAAATGACCTGCTTGTCTACCCATCTCAGACTTAACTTCTTCATGCATGTCAGCATTTCCAGGTATGACATATACTTCTTTAATTCCAAAGTTGGACTTAATATGTTTAGCGTAATGATTATCATCTTTATACACTTTAAAGTAATCGCTTAATTGATTAAGTACTTTTGTACCTTCTTCAGTGATTTCCATACCAGTTGATTTTACTTGTATAAGATTTTGCTTTTTTAATATATCTGTTTCTGTTCTTAAGACTCTTTCTGTAATATCCATATGTTCGCTTAAACTTCTACGCCCAACAGGTTCATTATTTGAAATTGTCGTTAAGATAGAGAAACGTCGATACATTTTATCAACTAAGTCAGGAACCAACTTTTGTTGTAGTTTAATCAGGTCTTTCACTACTACCTTCCTCCTATTTTTCTCAAAAGGTAATCGAGAGTTAGAGGGGGTTTGACTTTTTTTGTCCCAGGTGGGACAAAATTCAACCTCTTTACAATTGCAATACTACTATTGTCGTTATAAAAAAGCAAGTGAAAACCTTTATTATTTTAAATAATCTGTTAAATATTTAAAATAGGGTATAGTAAATGCAATAGAGTTAACCTTATAGGTTTTTCAAAAATGATGAATTATAATTTAAACATTAACTAGATAGGAGGAAGCACTTTGAAATATAAAGACAATAAGGATGTAGAAGTTTTAGATCCTTCTGATAATAGATATAAAGATGATAACTATTTTAAAAGAGAACAAGAATATCGAGATATTTCTGAACATCACAATACAATACGATATCACTATGGTTGTGGTTGTCCTTTTGGTTGTTTCTCTTCTATTTTTATATCGATTGTTCTTTCAATTATCTTAACATTCTTGCTTAACTGGATATTTTAAAAAAACCTAGAGATACACACATGGTAAAATGTGTATATACCTAGGTCTTTTTTTATTCTTCGTTTGAAAATCTTTGAGATTGTTGGGTATTATTTTTTGATTCTGAAGTAGTTGAACTAGATGATTGTGTTTTAGGTTCGGCAGTAGATGGTTGCATCGTTGATTTTTGTGTTTGGGATGATTGATTTGTATTAGCTCGTTCTTGTGTAGTAGTTGTGTCATTGTTACTTGACTTATGTTGTGATGTTTCAGTTGAAGCATTAGAACGAGAAGATTGACTTGACTGAGTATTTTTAGTTGATTTATCTGTTTCTTCTTGCGTTGCTTTTTCTTGAGTCGGTGCGTTTTCTTTTTCTTGAGTTGGTGCGTTTTCTTTTTGTTGAGTACTTTGAATTTGATTTGTATTAGGTTGTTTTGTAGATGTTTCTTTAGAAGATTGCTGCGTTTGTGCTGTTTTACCTTGATTAGTAGGTTGTACTTTTATTGAATTATTTTGCTCATTAGAATAGTTATCAGTGACATTTGGATTTTTTACGTTATCTAATTTATTTTCTTTACTATTATTTGTATTGTTTTCACTTGTTGTATTTTCTTGCGTACCTTCTTCATTCTTTTTATCACTTTTAGTATTTTTATCTTTCTTATCTTTATGTTCTTCCGTTGACTGATTATTTAAACGTTCATTGACTCTGTTTGAATTATCTACAAAAGCAAAAACTGCAAACACCAATCCACCAAGTAATAGAAGCACAATAAGTGTACTAATTATTTTAGAAATACCACTCATCTTTTTCTTTTCATGTGCTTCATAGTCTTTAAGATTTCTATTTTTTTTT
>NZ_KV813756.1:67390-104095 GCF_001813735.1 Staphylococcus sp. HMSC068C09 | reverse complement strand
TTTTTTTTTGACATGGACTCCCTCACTTCTTAATTATCTATTCATCCTTTAATATAGCAATCTATTTTACATTATTTCCTTTTAAAAAAATAAAAAAACACTTAAGTACATATATAAATGAAATACTCATTCAATTATATATGATAACATCATATATAAATAACTACACTATCAATATGATGTAAATTTTGGAGTGACAAAATGAAAAAAGATACTTTTAACACATTATTCAAACATCATTCAAGCAATAAAATTAAATCTATGATGTTAAGTAATGATGATTTTGATGAAAGTAAAAACTCAAAATTTGATATATTTATTGGCATTTTAATTCCTATAATCATATTATTCTTAATCTTATTTATAAAGTAATATAATAGATACTTGAAAGAGAATAGAAAGAAATTAAAATGACTTTTGTTTTGTATATTAGTATATTAAAGGTATAAACATACTTTTAAATATTCTACTATTCTCTATGGCAAATCTACACTTATATTATAGCTAAATTTAGGTAATTTAATGACCGTATTTTCTAAAGTTAATGACATATTATTGAATAAATCTTGAATGCTTTTTGAGCATCTTTCTCTACATTGTCATTAAAAAAATTTATTTTCTTTATAAAAAATGAGGTGTTAGTAAATGAAACAATTTTTAATTACTGGTGGAACTGGAATGGTAGGTAGTCATTTAGTAAATGAAATTAAAAAAAGAGAGGCTCATATTACAATTTTAACTCGTAGTGATAAACAAAGTGATGAGCCTAAGATTACGTATGTTAACTGGTCTAAAAAAGGATGGGAAAATCAAGTACCAGATATTGATATAGTTATTAATTTAGCAGGAGCTACATTAAATAAACGTTGGACATCCTCTTACAAACAAACGATTATGACAAGTCGTATTCAATCGACTGAATCTTTAGTTCATTTATTTGAGCAACGTCAACATAAACCTGAAGTGCTTTTTAATGCCAGTGCTTTGAGTTATTATCCTCCAAGTTTACATCGAACTTATACAGAACAATATCAAACACTTCCTTTTGATTTCCTGTCAGATGTTGTTTATCAATGGGAACGATTTGCTCGTCGTTTCGAAAATTTTGGTACACGTGTTGTATTGGGAAGATTTAGTATGATTTTGTCTTCTGAAGGTGGCGCACTTCAAACGATGAAACTACCATATAAATTCTACGTAGGCGGCAAATTAGGTTCTGGCCGTCAATGGTATTCTTGGATTCACATAGATGACTTAGTGCGTGCGATTTTATTTACAATTGACGAATCAAATGCAAAAGGTCCATTTAATATGGCTTCTCCAATTCCTGAACGTCAAAATTTATTTGGTTATACGCTTGGACGTACGATGCATAAACCACATGAAACATGGGTGCCATCATTCATTATGCGTGCTGTACTAGGAGAAATGTCGACAGTAGTTCTCGATACTCAAAAAGTCTTACCTAATAAATTAGAAGCATTAGGGTTTAATTTTAGATATAATAATTTAAAAGTTGCACTTGAAGACTTAATTAACGAATAATATTTGGAGATTTAGTAATGAATGACAACAAGTTAACGTATATCTTACTACTTATCGCTAGTGTATTTTTAATTTTAAATGGTATCTTTGCTTTCGAAAAGAGTATTATTATGGTACTTTTATCTTTTTTCTTTATTATTATAGGATTATTATTAGGGTTTGTAGCTATACATTATTTATTAAAAACTAAAAAACCATAAAAAAAGGAAGAGCATCAATGCTCTTCCTTTTTTACATGTTAAACAATTCTATTTACATATCTTCAGGTTGCATTACATGATCAATTAAACCATATTCTTTTGCTTCATCAGCAGTTAAGAAGTTATCACGATCAGTATCTTTTTGAATTCTTTCAATACTTTGACCTGTACGTTCAGCTAAAATACGATTCAATTTTTCACGTGTTTTTAAGATATGGTTAGCAGCAATTTCAATTTCAGTCGCTTGACCTTGAGCGCCACCTAATGGTTGATGAATCATAACTTCAGCGTTTGGTAAGGCAAAACGTTTACCTTTTGTACCAGCTGCTAATAAGAATGATCCCATTGATGCAGCCATACCAATACAAATTGTTTGTACATCTGGTTTAATGTGTTGAATTGTATCGTAAATAGCAAATCCTGCTGTTACACTACCACCTGGAGAATTGATGTATAAATAAATATCTTTTTCAGAGTCTTGAGCTTGTAAGAATAATAATTGTGATACAATTGAATTTGCAACATTATCATCAATTGCTGAGCCTAACATAATAATGCGGTCTTTTAATAGACGAGAATAAATATCATAGGCGCGTTCACCGCGATTTGTTGTTTCTATAACTGTAGGAATTAAATTCATTATATTTCCTCCTTGTAATTAACTGTTATATTTATTTTACAACAAAAGTCAAAAATGGTCAAAAATAATACCTTTATATTTATTTGACGTGGCTTTTTATAATTTTATACACTATTCATATATTCAAATTGTACTGTTAATTATATATTTAGTACAGAAATTAGTTTTTATATTATACTCCTCGTAGTGTAATGGATAGCACGTAAGATTCCGGTTCTTAAGATAGAGGTTCGATTCCTCTCGAGGGGACTAATGATTATTAAAAAATAGGATGAAACGTTATATTGATGTTTTATCCTATTTTTTAAAATACATTTTATTTTACAATTCAACTTTTTCTCCATTTCTAATTTTATCAGCGAGTTCATTTAATTTTCGTAAGCGATGATTTACTCCTGATTTAGAAATAGGCCCATTTGATATCATTTCTCCTAATTCTTTCAAAGAAATTTCTTGATGTTCTACTCGTAATTTTGCAATCTCTCTTAAACGATCAGGTAAATTATCTAAACCTATTTCTTCATCAATTAATTGAATGCTTTGTACTTGTTTCATAGCTGCACTCACAGTTTTATTTAAATTAGCTGTTTCACAATTTACTAATCTATTGACAGAGTTTCTCATATCTCTCACTATTCTTACATCTTCAAATTTTAATAGTGCTTGGTACCCCCCTATCAAACTTAAAAACTCAGAAATTTTCTCCGCTTCTTTCAAATAAGAAATACTTCCTTTTTTTCGTTCTAAATGCTTAGCATTCAGTCCATAACTGTTCATTAGTTTAGTTAATCCCTCAGCATGTCCTTCATATTGAGAAAAAATTTCTAAATGGTAGGAAGAGGTTTCTGGATTATTTACTGATCCACCCGCTAAAAATGCCCCTCTTAAATAGCTTCTACGCATTTCATCATCTTTAATTATACTCGCATCAATGTCATGAACGAAAATACCATTTTTTAAAATACCTAATTTATCAAGTATTTCTTTAGCACGTACTTTAGTTCGACAAATGTAGATATTATTCTTTTTTAATTTCATTTTTTTTCGTACTAAAATTTCTACTTCGACATTAAAAATACGCTTAATTAATGAATATATTCTTCGAGCCGTAGTCGCATTTTCAGTTTGAACATTAATTACAAATTGTTGATTAGATAAACTGAGTGCACCGTTCATCCGAATCAAAGCGCTAAGTTCAGCTTTAGCATTACTTTCATCGACTTCAATGCGGGTCAATTCATTTTTCATATCTGATGCAAAACTCATTGATGCTCCCTCCTTTTCTCATCATCATTATTATATGTAATTAACATCTCAAAATATATAACACTCTATATCAAATTATTTTTAAATTCATTAAAATTTATTTTTTAGGTTTAAATTGAATTGTACTTGTTAATTCAAGTGCTAAATCATATACAAGTTTAGCAAGTACCTTTGTATTATGACGAACAAAGACATGGTCATAAATTTCTACAAGATTTTTAGAAGTAATCATTTTAATATGATTTTCTGTTAATTTTATTTTATTCGTACTTACAGGATGAGCATTACGTTCTTTATATCGTTGAAGAATCTGTTCATCAAATGCATCATTACTACAAATAACATAATCAATAAATGGTTCACCAGCATGTTGATGAATAGCTTTAACATGATCGTAGACATCATAATCATTTGTTTCTCCTGGTTGAGTCATAATATTAGAAATGTATAATTTCGGTGCTTGTGAACTTATGATTGCTTTAGAAATACCTTCAATACACAAATTTGAAATTACACTTGTATACAGTGAACCAGGACCTAGAACAATTAAATCCGCTTCTTGTAAAGCATCAACGGCTTCCTGCATGGGTTCTACATTAGATGGTTCTAAATAGACACGTCGAATTTTTTTATTTTTTTTAGGTATTTTAGATTCACCTTTAACAATCTCACCATCTTCTAAAACAGCATTTAACATAACATTAGTATTAGTAGATGGAATCACTTTTCCTTTAATGTTTAAAATTTTACTTAATTCTTTCACTGCATGACCAAAGTCATTTTTTATATTTGTAAGTGCTGCAAGTAATAAATTACCTAATGAGTGACCTTCAATTTGATGTTCTTCAAAACGATACTGAAATAATTCTTCTAGAATTGGTTCTGCATCACTTAGCGCTGCAATGACATTTCTAATATCTCCTGGAGCAGGAATAGACATTTCATCTCTAATTTTACCTGTACTACCACCATCATCTGCAACTGTAACAATAGCAGTAATATCTATTGGATATTCTCGTAACCCTCTAGCTAGTACTGAGAGTCCTGTGCCTCCTCCGATTAGTACTACTTTCAACTGTTTCATTTCTTCACGCCACTTTCAATATGTGCATCTCTATGATGAACATACACATTATAATCAAATATATCATTTAACTCTTCTCCGATACGTTTAGCTAAGGCTACAGAGCGATGTTGTCCGCCAGTACAACCTATTGCTATAACCAGTTGTGATTTACCCTCTTTTTTATAGCCTGGAATCATAAAAATAAGTAAATCCATTAGTTTTTCAAAGAAAGTTTCAGTTTCTTTCCATTTCATCACATAATTATAAACTGCTTCATCTTCTCCAGTCATCGGTCTCAAGTCTTCAACATAATATGGATTAGGCAAAAAGCGTACATCGAATACTAAATCAGCATCTTTCTGAATACCATGTTTAAATCCAAAACTAGTTACATTAATACTAAATGAATTCATTTTTTCATCGGCGAAATGACGTTTGATTCTTTCTTTTAATTCTTTAGGCTTTAACTCTGTAGTATCAATAATATAATTCGCTATTGATCTAATATTTGAAAGTAATTGTTGTTCTTCTAGAATTGAATCAATTAAAGACATTTGACCATTTTGATTTAAAGGGTGCGCTCTACGTGATTCTTTATATCTAGAAATTAATTTTTCAGTTGTAGCTTCTAAAAACATAACATCTACAATAACATCATTTCTCGTTTTAATTACATCAATTTCATCTATAAGTGATTTAAATAACTCTTTTCCTCTTAAATCAATTGCAATTGCTACTTTTTGAAGTGAAGGGTTACCTTGCTCCATTAACTCCACAAGTTTAGGTAGTAATATAGGTGGTAAATTATCTACACAGAAAAAGCCAATATCTTCTAAACATTGAATAACTAATGATTTACCAGCGCCAGACAATCCTGTAACAACTAATAGTTCACTTTTGCTCATTTCATCATTTATTTGATTAACCATTCTAAGCACCATCCATTTAAGCATACATGTATTTATATAACATCATAGCATATATTTTTACCTTGCTAACAATTTGTATCGACTTTACTGCTAAGAAAAAAGCTAGTAATAATACTTCTATCAGAAGTGATTATTCTAGCTTTAATTAATCCCTTAAGCTTCTTCTTTATCTTTTAATTCTTCGATATAATCAATTGCACTTTGTGCAGCAATACTACCATCACCTGTAGCAGTTACGATTTGACGTAATCCTTTATCTCTCACGTCTCCAGCTGCAAAAATCCCTGGTACAGAAGTAGTCATATCATCTTTTGTAATAATATAACCCATATCATTTGTAATACCTAAGTTATTAAATGGTGCTGTTAAAGGTTTCATCCCAATATAAATAAATACACCGTCTGCATCTAACGTTTGTTCAGACGCATCTTTTGTTGAAACTAACGTTACAGATCCAACTTTTCCATCTTTTTCATTAATTGATTTCAAAGTGTGACTCCAAATAAAATCAATTTTTTCATTTTTAAATGCACGATCTTGTAGAATTTTTTGGGCTCTTAATTCGTCTCTTCGGTGAACAATTGTTACTTTATCAGCGAATTTAGTAAGGAATGCGCCCTCTTCTACCGCTGAATCGCCTCCACCAATAACAAATATATTTTTGTTTTTAAAGAATGCACCATCACATACTGCACAATAACTTACGCCACGGCCACCTAATTCTTGTTCACCAGGAACACCAATTTTTTTATATTCTGCACCTGTTGAAATAATCACTGCTCTAGCTGTTATAGTTTTATTTCCTAGATTAATCACTTTGTGATCGCCATTATCTTCAATTGATTTGATATCTCCATATTGATAAGAAGCACCAAATTTTTTCGCATGTTCAAACATTTTTGTTGATAAATCTGGACCTGTAATCATTTCAAACCCTGGAAAATTTTCAACTTCTTCCGTATTTGCCATTTGTCCTCCAGGCATACCACGTTCAATCATCACTGTATTTAGATTTGCACGTGATGCATAAACTGCAGCAGTCATTCCAGCTGGTCCAGCCCCAATTATCGCAACATCAAAATCTACTTCGTTCATTTTTATACCTCCTACGTTTATATTAATACGCGCATTATATAGTATTATTTGCTTTTCATAAATTTATATGCTCAATAATTTATCAATTGCGTTATCTAATTTATATCTTGTAGTATTAAAAATTTCAATGATTTTCTTTTTAGTTATACGCTTTTTATGATAACGGTAATATAAATAAACATGTGCCGCAATATATCTATTTAACTCTTTAAAATTAACGCCTTCAACGATTAAAGCTTCTCCTTTATCAATCCAACTGACAAATAATTCTGTATCAAACGATAGTTCTTCAACGTCATACATTTTCTTTAATCCTTTATGAATAAAATCAAGCTTATTTAAATGTAATCCTTGAACTAAGTAAGTTAAATATAACTTTTCATAGTCATTCATGTTTTCCAATACTGACCAAATGTCTTCAGTCATTAGTATTTCTTTTCCGTTTAACTGATTTAATAAAAATACGCCATATAATCGATAATGACTGTCATCATCTAATAATAAAGGTAATATTTTTTGTTCAAATGTATATTTACTTTCTTCTAATACCCATGGGGCATATCCAACATCTACTTCAGAAATTTGCAATAATTTATCCCAAAATAATTTACTTTGTTTTTTATTTCCTAAGTAATAATAGTTATAGCTTAAAGCATTAAACATTTGAATTGAAACAAACTTACCCTTTTTATATAAAGGTAATAAAAGTTGTTGAGACGCTTTGTACTGTTTGAGATAACTTAGTACAATACCTAACTTAAAACTTTCATCTTCGTTCATCGGCATCACTTTATTTAATATTTTTATATATTTGTGATACTTCTCTGTTTCATTAGTATTATATAATAGCAATGTATAATGACAGAGTGCATGTACATCCGAGTTATCTTCAGCAAGCAATGTTTCGAATAATTCTTTAGCAATCTCATATTCACTCAAATAAAGATAACACATTGCTAGTAAATTTCTAATAACGCGATGCGACTGAATATCATCGTTTTGTTTTAAAATATACGTTCGTGCTTCTTGTAAACGTCCTTGAGCGAATAAATATTGAAATAATAATTGAACTGCAAATAATTGTGCTTCCATTTCAATTTTATTTTCTTCAATATAAGAAACTTCGAACATTTTTTCTAATTCTTCTCTAAAAGAATCATCATTTGATAAAACTACATAATTAATACCAAACAAGAAGGCCTTGTTTGGCTCGTTAAGTTTAATATTCAGTTGACTCAATTGATAATAACTTTCTGCTACATTATGATCATTTATAATGCTTTCATAAAACATTTTTTCTGCTTTTTTATTCAAATTCAATTCATTTAAACAATCGGCATACTTAAGTCTTATATCAAAATCTTCAGGTGACAAATCTAGCACATTTCTATAATATTCAGCTGCTTTTCTATAATCTCTCTGTTTATATTTTTGATCTGCCATCTTTCGATAAAAATTCTCATCAAAAGTCATTGGAATAATTTTTTGTTCCTTTCGTGCCATGCTTTGTCACCACTTTCTTATTTATTATGAATTTGCATGGGGTTTCCAAAAGCAATAGTATCATCGGGAACATCTTTAGAGACGATAGTACCTGCTTTAATTATAACGTTATGACCGATTTTCACCCCAGGTAAAATGGTCACATTTGCTCCAATTAAAGTATGAGAACCAATGTCCACTCGTCCATAACGATACTCATTTACTAAAATTTCATGCGTTAATATTGTTGTATTATAACCAATAACAGTATTACTGCCAATAGATATTAACTGGGGATGAAAAATATCAGGCATTACCTTATAGGCAAATGCAGTTCGTTCCCCAATTGACATCTTCAAGAAATGAATATAAATATAACGTTTTACATTTAAAAAAGGAATAAAGCGACTTATTTCTATTATTACTGTATTTTTTAACACTTTAGAAAAACGAACAAATTGGTAAATGCGCCATAAGGGATTCATCGACTGTGTATTAATAATAGTTAATCGTCTCATTATTTTACCTTCACTCTTGAATTCCAAGTTAATGGTCCAGCATTTTTATAAATAACTGGTTGATGTTTGATTCGACGATAGATAATTAAAATAATACCCATAATCATTAAAATAACTGAAACAAGTTGAGCTACGCGAATATGACTTGTTAACATTAAACTGTCTGTTCTTAATCCTTCAATAAAGAAGCGTCCTATTGAATACCAAATGAGGTATAATGAAAATGTTTCTCCAACACGTAGATGCTTTCTAAGGGTAATTAATATAATAAATCCAAGTATATCCCAAATAGATTCATATAAAAAAGTAGGATGATAGTATACACCTTCAATATACATATTTCGAATAATAAATTCTGGAATATGCATGCTTTCTAGAAATGTTCTTGATACCGGTCCACCATGAGCTTCATGATTCATAAAATTGCCCCATCGCCCTATACCTTGAGCTAATATAATACTTGGCGCAACAATGTCTCCAATTTGAAAAGGATTAAGATTTTTCAATTTACATAGAATAATTCCAGTAATAAAGCCACCTATTAATCCACCGTGAATAGCTATCCCGCCATGCCAAATTTTAGGTATTTCTGATGGATTTTCCATATAATAAGGCCATTGAAATATAACAAAATAAATTCTTGCAACTAGAAATCCGAAAATTGCACAATAAAAGATAATATCTACTAATGTATCTTTATGTAATCCTATAGATTTCAAGCTTTCTTGAGCAATAAAATATCCTATTAATATTCCTACTGCAATAATAATTCCATACCATTTTATCGATAAAGGACCTATATTGATAGCAGTAGGATTGATATAATTCAAATTAAAAAGCATATACTATTTCCCTTCATTCTGATTCCCATTCTTGATAATTTCTTCATTCAAACGTTGATTAAATTCTTCAGCTGTATTAATACCCATGATATTTAAACGATAATTCATTGCAGCTACTTCTATAATAACAGCAACGTTTCTTCCTGGTCTTACAGGGATTGTTTTTTTAGTTATTTCTGTATCTAAAATCTTTAATGTTTCTTCATTTAATCCAACGCGATCATATAATTTATTCTTATCCCAATTTTCAAGATTTATATTTAACCGTATTTGTTTTTGGGTTAGAATTGACCCCGCTCCAAATAAAGTCATGACATTGATAATTCCTAGTCCACGTATTTCTAATAAATGTTCAATTAACTTAGGTGGTGTACCAACCAATTCGTCTTTCGTAATTTCACGGATTTCAACATTATCGTCTGCTACTAAACGATGACCTCGCTTTACTAATTCTAATGCTGTTTCACTTTTCCCGATGCCAGAGTCTCCTGTAATTAATACTCCTACACCATATACGTCTACTAAAACACCGTGTAGAGAGGTCGTTTTAGCTAACTCATGTTCTAAAAATGTCGTTAATCGACTCATTAAACTTGTTGTAGCATCTTTAGAAACAATCAAAGGTGTATCCATTTCTTGAGCCGCTTCAATCAGTTCTTGAGGTGGCTCTAATCCTCTTGTCACAATAATTGCTGGCGTTTCAGGACGACATAATTTTCTCATTCGTCCCCGTCTTTCTTCATCTGGTAATAAATTGTAAAATGATAATTCAGTGGTACCTAATAATTGAATACGATTTGCTGCATAATGAGAAAAATAACCTGCCATTTCTAAACCAGGTCTAGAAATATCAATGTTTTTAATCGTTTTATTTAATCCTTTTTCTCCAGTAAATAGCTTCAGTTTTAATACTTTAACCAATCTATCTGTCGTTAACATGAGTTCACCTCAAAATTCCCTTGAATTAATTCATCTCTTATCATATCAAAAATATAACAATATGTTATATAAAAAAGGAGTAGAAAATGATTTTTCTACTCCTTTTTTCAAAATCAGTAAAATGATATTCTACTTCATTTGTACTCTAAAAAAACACTATCGCACATTAAATGCTATTTTATTCATCTCGCACTTTATCACGTTCTAACACTGTTTTTAAATACTTACCAGTATAAGAAGCTCCCACACTTGCAATGTCTTCTGGCGTTCCAGTTGCAACGATAGTACCGCCACCTTCGCCACCTTCTGGTCCTAAATCTATAATATAATCTGCTGTTTTAATAACATCTAAATTATGTTCAATAATAACCACTGTATCTCCATTTTCCACAAGGCGATTTAATACTTTTAATAATCGACTGATATCGTCAACATGAAGACCTGTAGTAGGTTCATCTAAGATATAAATTGAGCGTCCTGTAGAACGTTTGTGTAATTCTGAAGCCAGTTTCACACGTTGTGCTTCTCCACCAGAAAGTGTGGTTGCTTGTTGTCCTAAAGTAATATAGCCTAATCCTACATCTACAAGTGTTTGTAATTTTCTATGAATTTTAGGAATATTTTCAAAGAAATAAGTCGCTTCTTCTACTGTCATTGCTAATACATCTGCAATATTTTTCCCTTTATATGTGACTTCTAAAGTTTCTCTATTGTATCGTTTGCCATCACACACTTCGCATGGAACATATACATCTGGTAAGAAGTGCATTTCTATTTTAATGATGCCATCGCCTTTACAAGCTTCACAACGACCGCCTTTAACATTAAAACTAAAGCGTCCTTTTTGATATCCTCTAATTTTAGCTTCATTCGTTTGAGCAAAAACATCTCTAATGTCATCAAATACACCTGTATATGTCGCCGGGTTAGAACGTGGTGTTCTTCCTATAGGTGATTGATCAATATCTATAATCTTATCTAATTGATCAATACCTTTAATTTCCTCATGCTCTCCAGGTTTAACTTTAGAATTATTAATTGTTTGAGCTAATGATTTATATAACACTTCATTAACTAATGAACTTTTACCTGATCCAGAAACACCTGTTACAACCGTCATTACAGACAATGGAATATCTACATCAACATCTTTTAAATTATTACTTTTTGCACCTTTTATTGATATTTTACGATTCGTGATTTCTCTGCGATGTTCCGGTACGTCAATACGTTTTTTACCGCTCAAGTATTGACCTGTTAAGGATTTCTTGTCTTTCATTACCTTTTTAGGAGTCCCACTTGAGACAATTTCGCCGCCATGGTTACCTGCACCAGGTCCGACATCAACAAGGTAATCTGCTGCTCTCATCGTATCATCATCATGTTCAACGACAATGAGTGTGTTACCTAAATCTCTCATCTCTTTTAATGTATTGATTAAACGATCATTATCGCGTTGATGTAACCCGATAGAAGGTTCGTCTAATACATAAAGCACACCTGTCAATCGTGATCCAATTTGAGTAGCAAGACGAATACGTTGTGCTTCTCCACCTGATAATGTTCCTGAAGAACGATTCAGTGTTAAATAATCAAGGCCTACATTATTTAAAAATGTTAATCTTGAAATAATCTCAATTAAAATTTGTTTAGCAATCGCTTTGTCTTGCTCTGATAACTCTATATTCTCATAAAATTTGAGTGCATTTTTAATTGAATATTCTACAACTTCGCCAATATTGTATCCACCAACATATACTGAAAGTGCTTCTTTACTTAAACGTTTACCGTGACATGTTTCACATGGAAGTTCAGTCATATATCTACTCATCATTTCACGTGTATATTCTGATGGTGATTCGTGATAACGTCGATCTATATTAGGGACTACGCCTTCAAATTTCATTTTTCTACGACGTGTGCCTCCATTTCGACTATGAAATGAAAACTCAATTTCTTTGTCGCCTGACCCATTCATAAGAATATCTTTTTGTCTATCAGTCAATTTTTTATATGGCTTATCCATATTAATTTTATAAACTTCACATACTCGTTTTAATAATGTTGGATAAAAGTCGGAACTTGTAGGCTCCCAGGGTTCAATCGCACCTTCATTTAAAGTTTTATTAGTATCAGGAACAACCAAATCTAGATCTACTGTAAGTCTTTGACCTAATCCATCACATGTTGGACAAGCACCGAATGGGCTATTAAAACTAAACATTCTAGGTTCTAATTCACCTATAGAAAATCCACAAATTGGACAAGCATGATTTTCAGAGAATTTGAGATCTTCTCCACCAATGACATCAACAGTAAGGTTTCCTTCACCTAGCTCTAAACTTGTTTCTATTGAATCTGCTAATCTTGTTTCTATTCCTGATTTTACAACTAAACGATCTACAACTACTTCAATAGTATGATTTTTATTTTTATCTAGTGCAGGAACCTCGTTTACATCGACCACTTCACCATTGACACGTAATCTGACATATCCCTTTTTGCCAATATCTTCAATTAATTTTTCATGGCTCCCTTTTCTATGTGAAACTAAAGGAGCTAAAATTTGAATTTTAGTTCTTTCTTCTAATTCTAATATACGATCTACCATTTGCTGGACGGTTTGCGATTCAATTTCGATTCCATGATATGGACAAAATGCTTTCCCCACACGTGCATATAATAATCGAATGTAATCATATATTTCAGTCACAGTAGCTACTGTAGAACGCGGGTTTTTACTTGTCGTTTTTTGGTCAATTGAAATTGCAGGTGATAGTCCTTCAATGGTATCAACATCTGGCTTATCCATTTGTCCTAAAAATTGTCGTGCGTAGGCACTTAACGATTCTACATAGCGACGTTGTCCTTCAGCATATATTGTGTCAAATGCAAGTGATGATTTTCCCGACCCAGAGAGACCAGTCATCACTATAAGTTTGTTCTTTGGTAACTCAATATCGATATCTTTTAAGTTATGTGCTCTTGCACCTTTAACTACGATACTTGGACCTTTCATGTAATAATCACCCTTCTGCTTTTAGTTCAAATAACATATCTCTCAATTCTGTTGCTCTTTCAAAGTCTAAATCTTTAGCTGCTTTTTTCATTTCTTTTTCAATATTTTCAATTGTTTTCTGACGTTCTTTCTTTGTCATTTTCTTAGGTACTTCAGTTTGTTGCTTTTCATTTGTTTCATCATTATCCACTGTTGCACTAATGACATCATGTATTTTTTTATTGATTGTTTTAGGAGTAATACCATATTTTTCGTTATGTGCCATTTGTATTTCTCGACGACGCTGTGTTTCATCAATTGCGTACTGCATAGAGTCTGTTATCTTATCGGCATACATGATAACTTCTCCTTTATCGTTACGTGCAGCACGTCCGATAGTTTGAATAAGTGAACGATTTGAACGTAAAAATCCTTCTTTATCTGCATCTAAAATAACTACTAACGACACTTCAGGTATATCAATACCCTCTCTAAGCAAATTGATACCTACTACAGCATCATATGTGCCCATTCTTAAATCACGTATAATTTCTATACGTTCAAGTGTTTTGATTTCAGAATGAAGATAATTCACTTTAATTCCTGCCTCTTTCATATATGTTGTCAAATCTTCACTCATTTTTTTAGTTAAGGTTGTGACAAGTACACGTTCATTCCTATCAATTCTTTCTTGAATTTCACTGAGTAAATCATCAATTTGATTCTTCGTAGGTCGAACATCAATTTTAGGATCTAATAAACCAGTTGGTCGAATAATTTGTTCTACCATTTTATCAGTATGTTCAATTTCATATGGACCAGGTGTTGCTGAAACATAAACGAGCTGTTTAGTTTTTTGTTCAAATTCTTCAAATTTAAGCGGACGGTTATCCATAGCACTTGGTAAACGGAAACCATGATCTACGAGTACTTTTTTACGTGCTTGGTCTCCATTAAACATACCTCTAATTTGTGGTAACGTCACGTGCGACTCATCTATCATTACAAGCCAATCATCACCAAAATAATCAAGTAAAGTATAAGGTGTGGAACCAAGTGGTCTTAATGTTAAATGAACAGAATAATTCTCTATTCCAGAACAAAAGCCCATCTCTCTCATCATTTCTAAGTCATAATTTGTACGTTGTTCTAGACGTTGTGCTTCTAATAATCTATTTTCAGCTTTCAATTCTTTTAATCGCTCTTCAAGTTCTTTTTCAATACGTTCAATAGCGACTTTCATTTTTTCTTCTCTAGTAACAAAGTGGGAAGCAGGGAATATAGCAAAATGTTCTCTTTCACGTATCACTTCACCAGTTAGATAATTTACTTCTCTGATTCTATCAACTTCATCGCCAAAGAATTCTACTCGGATACACATTTCTTCCCTTGAAGCAGGAAAGATTTCTACAACATCTCCTCTTACTCTAAATGTACCACGTTGAAAATCGATATCGTTTCTTGAATATTGAACATCGACTAATTTTCGAAGAAGCTCACTTCTATCCATTTCCATCCCTACTCGAACGCTAACAACTAAATCTTTGTATTCTTCTGGATTACCTAAACCATAAATACAACTTACACTTGCAATAATAATCACATCATCACGTTCGAATAAAGCACTTGTAGCTGAATGTCGTAACTGATCGATTTCATCGTTAATTGAGGCGTCTTTTTCGATAAATGTATCCGTTGATGGCACATATGCTTCAGGTTGATAATAATCGTAGTAACTTACGAAATATTCTACCCTATTTTCAGGAAAAAACTCTTTAAATTCACTATACAATTGACCTGCTAACGTTTTATTATGCGCTATAATTAATGTAGGTTTTCCAACTTCTTTAATTACATTACTCATGGTAAATGTTTTACCAGTACCCGTTGCACCAAGTAATGTTTGATGACGTTTACCAGCTTTAACACCTTCAACAATTTTTTTTATGGCTTGAGGCTGGTCCCCTTGTGGTTCAAATTCAGAATTTAATTTAAAAGGATGATGTTCTACCATTCTTTCAAGCGCCTCCTCAGTTTATTTTATTAAATGTTTATTTCAGTAAAAATAAAATTATTTATACTTATCTTAACAAAAAAGCGAATAAAAAAACAAACGTTTGTTCGCTTACGTTTGCCATCACTTTTTATACATATATAAAAGATGAGACACAAATATAAATTCACTTCTATATTTATGCCTCATCTTAATATGTTGACGTATTTTTATTAGATATGTATTAATAATATAAAACAAATGGTATCGTACTGCAATTTTTTTAGCTTAGTCTTGATGTTTGTGAAATTCTAAATTATCAATAATCACATAACCAGCTAGGATAGATACTACATCTAAAAATATAATCCATTCATTATGAAAAAATCCTTTATACACTGAAGCGGCAATTAATATCAATGTTACAATGACGCCTACCCATTTGCTTCTGGTAATTACACTGAATAAAATAACTAAGATACATGGAAAGAAGGCAGCTAAAGTATACCATATCATTATATTCACTCATTTCGTCTTCGTCGTTCTAAGATTGACATTGTTGTTTCACGTAGTTCAGCACGAGGAATAAAGTTTTCCGTAAGCATTTCCGGTATAACGTGATCGATAAAATCTTGTACTGAACTTAAATGATCAAACTGCATTATTGTTTCTAGGCTATGTTCATAGATTTCAAAAAACAGATCTTCCGGATTACGTTTTTGAATTTCACCAAACGTTTCATATAATAAATCAATTTTATCAGCTACTGATAAAATTTGGCCTTCTAAAGAATCATCTTTTCCCTCTTGAAGTCTTTTACGATAAATATCTTGGTATGGCTTCGGAATTTCTTCATTAATGAACGTATCTACCATTTCTTCTTCGACTTGGGAAAATAACATTTTTAATTCTCTGCTTGCATATTTAACTGGTGTCTTAATATCCCCTGTAAATACTTCTGCAAAATCATGGTTAAGGGCTTTTTCATACAAACTTTTCCAATCAATTGAATTACCATGATATTCTTCAACTGTTGCTAAGTATTGAGCTATTTTAGTCACTTTAAATGAATGTGCTGCAACATTATGCTCAAAATATTTGAATTTTCCTGGCAATCTTATTAATTTTTCAAGATCAGATAAACGTTTAAAGTATTGATGAACCCCCATAATGCGGTTATACCTCCTTATATTATTAAATAGAAATTATACTTGTATTTATTATATCAATCAATCGTTTAGTAAAAATTTTTAATTGTGATAATTTCGTAACTTTTATTTCTTCTTTTAAATAATACATTGCATTATTAATAACTAAAAAACATCAACAAAACATAAGCTTTGTTGATGTTTTAACATTATAAATCCTTTGAAAAATTTAATGTATAAAATTATAACTAGACGAATTATAAATTGTTCTATTTGTAACATCATTGAAATGACCATTCCAATTCATTTCTGAAACGTAAAACGAACCATCATTATTCACACGTTCTACGATACCTACGTGACCATAGTAACCCGCTGATGTTTGGAAAACCGCTCCTACTTCAGGACGATGATCGACCACTAAACCAGCATTTCTAGCTGAGCTTGCCCAATTATTTGCATTTCCCCAATAGCTCCCTACTGAACGTCCTAATTGTTGTCTACGATCAAATGCATAATATGTACAGTTACCAAAATAATAATGATTACCTTGGTTATTTAAAGCGCTATTATTATAATATACTGGTGCACTGATTGTTTCTGTATTGTCATTACTACTAGTAACATATGATGGAGACGCTACATACGGCGTAGTTTCAGCGCTATTATAACTTAATGGTGCAGTTTCACTTGAATAAGGCGTAGCATATACACTACTATCACTTATCAAGTGACTTTCTAATGTTGCTGAACCTTTGTCACTTACTGCGATTAAATCACCAGGATGAATTAACGGTTTTACTCCTGGATTAAATGCATATAATTCATCTAATGTTAAATGATGAGCTTTCGCAATTTTGTTTAATGTATCACCAGATTTAACTTCAACAATATCTTTATCAGGTACAACTATTGAAACATCTTTTTCAACTTCATCATTACCTATATGATTTAATTTTTTTATCTCATCTGCAGTTGTAGAAAATTGTTGTGCCACTGCTTCTACATTTGTTTTTTCTTTAACAATGTGTGTTTGTTGTGCATGTGCTAACGTATTTAAACCTGTAATTGCTGCAATTGAAGCAAATGTTACAGTTATTGATTTTTTTAACATGTTGTCATTCCTTTGCTGTAGTGTATTCTTGTTCATTAATACTTTAGCATAAACAACATTAAAAAAGAGGAATGTTAAAACCTTGTAATATAAAGGTTAAATAACACTCCTAAATTAGTTTAAATTGATTAAATTAGTAATATTACAAGTCACGAATTACATTTTAAAGTTAGATTTATTTAGATTTTAAAATTTTATTTTTTATTAATAAACAACTCAATCAATCATTTTGTGACATCGTTTGTCGTAAATAAGCTTCTATAAATGGCGCAATATTTCCATCCATTACTGCATCTACCTTAGCAGTTTCTTCATTTGTACGATGATCTTTTACCATAGAATATGGATGGAATACATACGAACGAATTTGACTACCCCATCCTATTTCTTTTTGTTCACCACGAATTTCTGCCATTTCACGTTCTTGCTCTTCTAACTTCAATTGATATAATTTAGATTTCAACATTTTCATTGCAGCTTCACGGTTCTTGATTTGAGAACGTTCATTTTGGTTATTCACTACAATTCCAGTTGGATGGTGAGTAATACGGATTGCAGACTCTGTTTTATTGATATGTTGTCCACCTGCACCTGATGCTCTAAATGTATCTACTGTAATGTCATCAGGATTAATTTCTATTTCTATTTCATCATTATCAAATTCTGGTATAACATCACAAGAAGCAAATGACGTATGGCGTCTTCCAGATGAATCAAAAGGTGAAATTCTTACAAGTCGATGTACTCCTTTTTCTGCTTTTAAGTAACCGTAGGCATTATGACCTTTAATCAATAATGTGACGCTTTTTACTCCCGCTTCATCACCTGGTAAATAATCGATGGTTTCTACTTTAAAACCTTGTTGTTCACCATATCTTTGGTACATTCTTAATAACATGCTAGCCCAGTCTTGAGATTCGGTCCCTCCAGCACCAGGATGCAACTCTAAAATAGCATTATTTGCATCATGTGGGCCATCTAATAATAATTGTAATTCAAACTGATCGATTTGTTCTCTGAATGTTACAATATCTTGTTCTAAATCTTCTTTGATTTCATCATCATATTCCTCTTGAAGTAATTCCCATGTTGCATCCATATCTTCTAATTTATGGTTGAGTTCATAGTAACCATTAACTATCGATTTTAATGCATTATTTTTATCAATAACATCTTGAGCTTTATTTTGGTTATCCCAAAAGTCCGGTTCTGTCATCATTTCTTCATATTCTTGAATATTTGTTTCTTTATTTTCTAAGTCAAAGAGACCCCCTAATTTGTTCTAAATCATTATTATATTCATCAATATTACGTTTGATTTCTGATAATTCCACTATATATGTCTCCTTTATTTATAAATTCTTTAAATAAAATACGAGATCGTGACAAAAGCTTTTAAATGATAAGCAATATACGTCTCGATCTCGCCTAATTATAATTACTTGATATTAATCTTCTTTACCATGGCAATTTTTATATTTTTTACCACTACCACAAGGACAAGGATCATTACGTCCAATTTTTTCACCTTTTACAATAGGCTGTTTTTTTGCTTTTTCTTTGCCATCTTCAGCAGATACGTGTTGTGCCTTACCAAAATCTGTTGTTTTTTCACGTTCAACTTGTTCGTCTACTTGAATAACAGATTTTAATATATATTTAGACGTATCTTCTTCAATAGCTTGCATCATTAAGTCAAATAACTCGTGTCCTTCATTTTGGTAATCACGAAGTGGATTTTGTTGTGCATATGAACGTAAGTGTATACCTTGGCGTAACTGATCCATTGTATCAATATGGTCAGTCCAATGAGTATCAATAGAACGTAATAAAATCATACGTTCAAATTCAGGCATTTGATCTCCAATTTTTTCTTTTTGGATTTCATAACCTTTTTCAATTTTAGCCCATACCACTTCAAAAATATCTTCAGAATCTTTACCTTTAATTTCTTCTTCAGTTAATTCTCCTTCTTGAATAAACACATCATTAACATAATCTATAAATGGTCCATAATCAGGATTATCATCTTCATCGTTAATATAGTAGTTAATAGCTCTCTGTAAAGTAGTACGCATCATCGCCATAACAATTTCTGAACTATCTTCTGAATCTATAATGCTATTACGTTCATTATAAATAATTTCACGTTGTTTACGTAATACTTCATCATATTCGAGAATTCGTTTACGTGCATCAAAGTTATTTCCTTCAACACGTTTTTGAGCTGACTCAACTGCACGTGAAACCATTTTAGATTCTATTGGCGTTGAATCATCCATACCTAAACGATTCATCATTTTTTGAAGTCTTTCAGAACCAAAACGAACCATTAATTCATCTTGTAATGATAAGTAGAAACGACTATCCCCTTTATCTCCTTGACGACCTGAACGACCACGTAATTGATCATCAATACGACGAGATTCATGTCGTTCAGTACCTATTACGGCAAGGCCACCTATTTCTTCTACGCCTTCACCTAATTTAATGTCTGTTCCACGTCCAGCCATATTAGTAGCAATAGTAACTGCACCTTTTTGTCCTGCATTTGCTACAATTTCAGCTTCTCTTTCATGATTCTTCGCATTTAATACATCATGACGTATACCGCGTTTTTTCAATAAATTTGAAATGTATTCACTTGTTTCTACTGCAACAGTACCTAATAAAACTGGTTGTCCTTGTTTATGTTTTTCAACTACATCGTCTACAACTGCATCAAATTTTCCTTTTTGACTAATATAAATTAAATCAGACTTATCTTGACGTTGAACAGGTTTGTTCGTTGGAATTTGAGTTACTGTCATATTATAGATATTACGGAACTCTTCTTCTTCAGTTTTAGCAGTACCAGTCATTCCAGCTAATTTATTATACATACGGAAGTAGTTTTGGAAAGTAATTGAAGCCATTGTTTTAGATTCATTTTGAATTTTCACGCCTTCTTTAGCTTCAATAGCTTGATGCAATCCTTCAGAAAAACGACGTCCCGGCATTGTACGACCAGTGAATTGATCTACAATTAATACTTCTCCATCTACGACCATATAATCGACATCGCGTTGTAAAGTAACATGCGCTCTTAAAGCAGTATTAATATGACTAATAATATCTACATTTTGAACATCATATAAATTATCGATTTTAAACATTCGTTCTGCTTTATCTGCACCTTGTTCTGTTAAATGAACAGCTTTTGTTTTTTCATCATATTTATAATCTTCATCTGCTTTTAACATCTTAGCAAAAACATTCGCTTGAGTATAAAGAGACGTTGACTTTTCAGCTTCACCTGAAATAATTAACGGTGTTCTTGCTTCATCTATTAAAATAGAGTCAACCTCATCAATAATCGCAAAATGTAATGGTCTCATTACACGTTCTTCCGCATAATTCACCATATTATCTCTTAAGTAATCGAAGCCTAATTCATTATTTGTACTATAAGTAATGTCTTTTGCGTATGCTTCTCGTTTTTCTTCTGTAGATTTACTATTTAGATTTAAACCAACTGTTAAACCTAAAAACTCATATAATTCAGCCATTTCTTCACTTTGAACACTAGATAAGTATTCATTGACTGTAATAACATGAACACCTCGACCTGCTAAAGCATTTAAATACGTTGGCATTGTCGCAGTTAATGTTTTACCTTCACCAGTTCTCATTTCTGCAATATCACCTTTATGAATAGCAATACCACCCATAACCTGAACTTTATAAGGTGACATGTTAAATACACGTTTTGCACCTTCACGTACTAATGCAAATGCTTGCGGCAAAATTTTATCTAAATAGTCATTTTGTTTTTTTACATCTTCAATTGCTTGTGCTTCTTCTTGAAATTGTTTCGTTTTATTTCTGATTTCTTCGTCAGTTAAAATCGCTATTTTTTCCTCTAAAGCAAGTACTTCATCAGCTTTTTTACTTAAACGTTTCACTTCTTTCTTATTGCCGTCAACAATTTTTGATAAAAATCCCATTATGTTCGCTCCTTTAGCTAAAAAAACTGTTTGGCCTACAACAATTTATAATATCATTTATAAGTTCAAATTTATACTTAAATACTCATATAAATGATATGCTTAATTGTGTACAATAATTACTTTTATATTTATACTTTCTTTCTATTTTAAAAAACTTACTATCCCTTTAATTTTTAATTACCTCATTACATTAGCATAGCATGATTATACCGTCCATGAATAAGTGTAAAAGTAGCTAGTCGATAGTAGCTTCATACTTATTCTTCACATTGTACGATACATATAATATTTATTATTCTCTTCTAAATAATAAAAGTACCTGGGACATCAACTTGTCTCAGGTACCTTTAAACAAGGAAGTAGTCATTGACTGAATTGAACACGTGCTTATGTCATGTATTTTCAATTCTAGTCATAGCTCCTCATACTTAACTTTCGCAAAGAACGTCTACATTC
The DNA here is from genome assembly GCF_001813735.1 of Staphylococcus sp. HMSC068C09. Classification (NCBI taxonomy): domain Bacteria; kingdom Bacillati; phylum Bacillota; class Bacilli; order Caryophanales; family Staphylococcaceae; genus Staphylococcus; species Staphylococcus sp. HMSC068C09. The sequence continues at coordinate 81,875 of NZ_KV813756.1, read as the reverse complement.
AACTATTCAGTTGTTTCAATCAGACCATATTTACCATCTTTACGTCGATACACAATACTTGTACCATCTGTTTCACGATCTGTAAAAATGTAAAAATCATGCCCTAATAAATCCATTTGTAATACTGCTTCTTCAGAATCCATTGGTTTTAAACTAAACTGTTTAGAACGAATAATTTCTATTTCATTCTCATTTGATGATTCTGAAGTATCTTCCACATCCTCATTCACTACTGTTTGTTGCTCAGCAATAAATGGTTCTTGTTCTCCATTATCTCTATTCTTACGATTCACACGCGTTTTGTATTTACGAACTTGACGTTCTAATTTGCTTGTAACTAAATCAATTCCTGCGTATAAATCGTCGTGTCGTTCTTCAGCTCTCAATGTAACATTTTTCAAAGGAATTGTTACCTCGATTTTAGTAGCTGAATTTTGATACGTTTTAACTTTTACATGTGCAACTGCATTTGGCACATTATTAAAATAACGTTCAAGTTTACCAATTTTTTCCTCAATATAGTTGCGGATAGCATCTGTAATAGTGAGGTTATCTCCATGAATTTCAAATCTAATCATAGTTATCTCTCCTTTAACCTCTAATATTGGTAATTCTTACTATTATAATATCATGTTTAAGTCATCTTGAAAACGCAAACACTTTGAATTTTCTGACTTTTTTATTACATAATACACTTCCAGCATAATGAACTGTCAAACCTGTAGTATAGATATCATCAATCAGTAAAATATTTTTATTTGTAATATCTATATTTTCTTTAAGATAGAACGGATTGTCAGCTTTAAATCGTTCTTTTTTTCCAAGTCTTGATTGCTTAGGTCGTGAACGTGTGCCTAATAATTCTATATAGCTTATACCCATTTTGTCCAAAACAGTGGTTACTGGATTAAACGTTCGATGTTCATCTCTTTTATAAGGGGATGGAATAGGGACAATATAATCGTATGACGTTTTAGGCAATGTTAACTTTGAAGCTAAAACCTCAGCTAAATAATAATCTTTCATAAATTTATAATGATGAATCGTTTCTTTCATTATTCCATCATATTTATAATCACAATACAGTTGTGACATTAGCGTAAATTGCTGATTGAGACATTTACAGTCTAAACATTCATCACCTGTATTTATTTTATAATTAAGGCATCTTGTACATCTTTTTTCATCATTGATATCAAGCTTAATGGCTTGCCATTGTTTTTTGCATGTTTCACAAAATTGTTGTGGTGGTTTATAAAAATTAAATATAGATAACTCTTCGTGAATAGAAGTAGCACACTGAATACATTTATTCATCGATCCACCCTCTTTGAATCCCTAATTTATTCATTCTTGTAATATCTTTTTTAGCCATCAACATTGATATACTCACACCTTCATGAAGAAATAATACCATTCCTGTGGGAGCTTCTTGTTTACGTCCAACTCTTCCAGCAATTTGTACTAATGCAGCCTTTTCAAATGTATCTGCATTAATTACGATAACGTCTAATTGAGCCATAGTAAATCCACGTTCTAAAATTGTTGTTGTAAAAACAATTCGATGTTTTCCTTCACGAAGTGCTTTCACTTTTTCAAAACGTAAAGCATCTTCACTTGAAATACATATCAAATCTGAAAATATTTTTTTATAGTATTCGGATATCTTAATCATCTTTTCTATATTATTAAAAAATACTAACGTAAATCTTTTATGTTCAATCTGATTTAATAACATATACTTTAAAAAACTTTGAGTACGATTCATATTTAATTTAAAATATTTAAATTTTGGAACTGGTAATGGGTGTCTATGAAAGCGAGCAGGTAACTGTATAATGCGATGTTTTGGTATTTGACGCAGTAAATGTCTAGGTGGCGTTGCAGTCATATAAATCAATGTAGATAGCGGTTTAGCCGCTTGTTTAATAGCATTTTGTAGATGATGATCCATAGGCAGCGGAAATGCATCAATTTCATCGACAAAAATAACTTCAAAGTGATTTTTAAATCGATATAGTTGATGGATAGTACAAATTACAAAATGTCCGTTATATTGTTGTTTACTTGATTGATGCAATACGTCAATATTTTCTTTCAAAAAAACTTCTTTAATACGCTGGCTAATCTCTACTACTACATCTACTCTTGGAGAGATGATTGCTACATTAAATCCTCTTTTACGTGATAAGCTAATACCCTCATATATCATCTCTGTTTTTCCTGCACCAGTTACCGCATATAATAGTAAGTCTTCACAGTTTTCTATAGCAGATAAGATTTTTTCAGATGCATAACATTGCTGTTCAGATAATTTAAAAGATAATGTATATAATCCCTCTGATTTAACATTTTTACTTTTAATGATTTTATATTCAGTAATATTATCCATTCTTCCTAAATGTATACATTGTCGACAATATATTACTTCTTTATTAAGAATAGAGGAAAAATATTGATAGAAATGAGCACTATCTTCATTACCACATTGAATACACCGATATCCTTTTGAACTCTTTACGATACCTAACGTTTTCTCACTGATTATTTCATCTTTTAATTCTATTTCTGAAGATACTAATCTTCCATAATATTTAATATTTCATCACTTCCTTATTAAAATAAAAAAAGTCTAATCGAAAAGGAGATGGGTACCTTAACCCTCCATGTTCTCACTTTTAACGATTAGACCTTCATCTTATTCGATTACAATTTTTCTTGGGAAATATCCAACTCCGATTCCACCTGAACCTAAATGAGATGCAATGACTGGTCCATATTCACAATATTGAATATTAATGTTTGAATATTTCTCTTTTAATTTAGCACAAAAATCTTTACCCTCTTTTATTTTATCGCCATTAATCACAAACACTGTTACATCATTAATATTTTTCGCAATATCAAGTGCATGTTGTTCTATAGAATTATAAGCTCGCTTACGTGTACGTACTTTTTCTAAAGGATGAATTTTTCCATCTTCTTCAAACTTAAGCACTGGCTTCATTTGTAAAAGTGTTCCAATCCATGCTTGGGCACCAGTAATACGACCACTTTTTTGTAAATTTTTTAAATCATCAACAAATAAGTATGCACCTGTATCTTTACGAATAGACGTTAATTCCTCAATAATTTCGTTAGGGGTTGCTCCGTCTTCAATCAATTTTAATGTATAAATCACATAGCTGCCTTCAATCATAGAAGCTAATCTTGTATCAAATGTGTGGACTTGAATGCCATCTACCATTTCACCTGCTTGTGTTGCTGATTGATAACTACCACTAATCCCACTTGATAAATTAAAGACGATAACATCTGTATAACCTTTATCTCTTAATTCCTCATAGTTCTTTATCCATTCACCAATAGCTGGTTGACTTGTTGTAGGAATTGTTTTAGATGCGGCCATTTTTTTATAAAAAGATTCTTTTGAAAGATCTGGATGTTCAGTAAATGTTTCTCCATCATCAAATGTTACACTCAGTGGTGCAACTGGTATCTGATATTTTTCAATAATATGTTTTGGCAGATTCGCAGTAGAGTCTGTCATTACTGCAATTTTCATAATCGTCCTCCTCAATTATACTCAACAGTATTATAAATTATTTTAATAAAAAAGGAAATTCATAATCAATTATTTATCTAAAAGAAAACAAACGTGTATAATAAAATTCATATTAATCATATCGTGGAGGTATTTATCAATTGAGTGATCATGTTATTACTATAAAAAAAGAACATATTATTGAAAATACAATTAATAAATCTCGATTTATTGCTCATATCAAACCTGTTTTCTCAGAAGAAGAGGCTAAGATGTTTATAGAAGAAGTAAAACAAACTCATAAAGAAGCAACACATAATTGTTCTGCGTATACTGTTGGCAATCAAATGAATATACAAAAAGCCAACGATGATGGAGAACCAACAGGAACAGCAGGTATTCCTATGCTTGAAATATTAAAAAAACTGGATATTCACAATGCTTGTGTAGTAGTTACTCGGTATTTTGGTGGCATTAAACTTGGCGGTGGCGGATTAATTCGTGCATATAGTGGTGCAGTACGAGATGTGATTTACGATATCGGCCGTGTAGAATTAAGAAATGCTATTCCCACTACTGTTACCATTAATTATGACTTAACAGGTAAATTTGAGTATGAACTTGCTTCAACCTCTTTTTTTCTAAGAGACAAAGTTTACACTGATAAAGTGAGTTATAAGATTGATGTTGTAGAAACAGAATACGACTCATTTATCGAATTTTTAAACCGTAATACAGCAAGTCAATATGATTTAGAAAAAGATACACCTAAGCAATTACCTTTTGATATTGAAACAAATTAATTAAATTACAAAAGCCAGCAAACGCTTAAGATTGCTGGCTTTTGTAAATAAATGAATAAAAGTATTATTTATGGTTTGTCTTATGGCGAGATGCATCGTCATTTTTTTTAGAAATTAAATTAAGAATAGGACGATAACTATCATCTATTAAACCAGTAAATTCAACGATGAGTTCAATTGTGATGACGATTAAGATAAACATTAGTAATACACCTAATGGTTGAGATAAATACAATATAATACTCGATAAACTAAACATAATCGCAATAGAGTATATCAGTAATACTGTTTGACGATGTGTATATCCTAATGCAAGAAGTTTATGATGTAAATGTGATTTATCTGCTTGCATAATGTGTTGACCATTTCTCACTCTTCTAATCATTGCAAATAAGGTATCAATAAATGGTACCGCTAAAATAACAATTGGGAAGAATAAAGAAATAAATGTGATATTTTTAAAACCTAGTAAGGATAAAAAGCCAATAATAAATCCAATCATTAATGCTCCACTATCGCCTAAAAAGATTGAAGCAGGATGGAAATTAAAGAATAAGAAGCCAAGTAATGCGCCAATCAACAAGCTACAAATCATAATGATAAATACATTTCCTTGTAATATAGCTATGAAACCAATGGTAGTTAAACCAATAACTGACACACCTGATGCCAAACCATCTAAACCATCTATTAAATTTATTGCATTTGTTATTGCTACAATCCATATAATTGTAATCGGTATACTTAAAATACCAAAATGAATGGTTGGACCAATTGGAAAAGAAATAAAATCTATGGTAATCCCGTAAAAAACGACAACTGATGCTGCTATAATTTGTCCAATTAATTTTAAAATTGGCTTCAAATCATAAATATCATCAATGATGCCTACAAAATACATAATAATTAAACCAATTACCAAAGGTTTGACTGCTCTCTCTATGGGATGACCTAACCATAAACCAATAAGAAATGAAAGTAGTATGACAGTACCTCCCATGACTGATACTGGTTTTGTATGTACTTTTCTATAGTTAGGTCGATCTACTAAATTAAATTTAAAAGAAACCTTTATTATAATAGGTGTTATTATTAAACTGATTACCAATGTTACAACAATAAGTAATAAAGTATACATCAGTTCACCTTCAATATATTCCTGTTATTTTTTCATCTATACTATTTAAACAATTATTATTAATTTTTTAAATTAGACTATAGTAGTATATATACTTTTTCAATTTTATATATTATTAGTCTATTTATTTTCTTCGTAATAATCTATTCATTAAATAGACCACTTTTAATCATGTATCATAAACTAATTAAAATTAATTGTAAATTTTTTGTAAAGATACGTATTTTTTATATCATATCATTTTGTTATAAATTTGAACATGAAAGTCTATCTGAAATTCATAATATATATTTTATAACAAACAACTTAATGACAAATAGTAAGTTTTCACTTACAATTACTAATGGTTAATTTAAAGGAGTCGATCCCAATATGATTGAAGCAATTATTTACAATATTGCCGTTATGGTAGCTGGAATTTATTTATTCCATCGATTACAATATTCAGAAAATAAAATCATGATATTTTCTAAAGGTTATGTCACAATTTTAATGACTTTGGTGGCATTACTATTAACAGCTTACCCTATTCCTTTTCATCATCAATATCTTATTCGCCTAACTTTCGTCCCGTTACTATTCCTTGGTCGCTATACAAACGTCGGTTACACTTTTATTGCCTCACTTATCATAAGTCTAGTGGATATATTTTTATTCGGAAATTCATTTTTTTATGGCGTCGTTCTTATTATAATAGGTATTATTGTTAGTTTAATTGGGCCGTTTCTTAAAAAAAATGATATTATTGCTTTAATTATTTTAAATGCTATCAGTATTGTTATTATTTTTGTTTTATCTATCTTCACAACTTTATATGATTTAACTGAATTAATTATGCTTATACCTATTTCATTCGTACTAACGATTACTTCTGCTATTACCTTTGTTGATATCTGGCATTTCTTTTCGCTTGTTACACGGTACGAAAACGAGGATAAGTACGATTATTTAACAGGTTTAGGTAATGTAAAAGAATTTGATAGACATTTAAATAAGATTTCTCAAAAAGCCGAAATAGAACATACTAGTCTCGCACTTTTACTCGTTGACATTGACGGATTTAAAGATGTTAATGATACATATACTCATAAAGCAGGAGACGCTGTACTAAAACAAATGTCTCAATTGCTTAAAAATTATGTACCACATCAATTTAAAATCTTCCGTAATGGCGGTGAAGAATTTTCTATCGTTATCTTCGATTATTCTTTAGATCAAAGTGTGAAACTTGCTGAAAATATTAGGATGGCAGTCGAAAAATCTTCGTTCCATTTACCTAATAAGGAAGTTATAAAATTATCTGTATCTATTGGCGTTGGTTATTTATCTCAAGATGAATATAAATCTCAACGTAAAGTATTTAAAGACGCCGATGATATGGTCCATGTAGCTAAAAAAGAAGGTCGTAATCAAGTAATGTTTAATCCTATAATTAAATTATAGACGTTACGATTTAATTTGAGATGGAACGTGGAATTCGAAATGAATTCTGTTGCATCTCTTTTTTATACTCATTTAACATCTATATTATTTATTTGTTATTCTACTTTTAAAATGACTGATTTAGTAATAAAGTATTAATACAAGCGAAGAATATTATAGATATACACGAAAATCATTATATATTTTAATTATTGTGGAGGTGCTTTTATGAATAATTCAATCACTATTATCGATGAAAATAAGGTGATTGATGTTGTGTTAATAGCTGGTCGTATTCTCTTAGAATCTGGAGCTGAAACTTACCGTGTTGAAGACACTATGAATCGAATTGCTCACAGTTATGGTTTAAATGATACATATAGCTTTGTCACATCGACCGCTATCATTTTCTCACTTAATGATCGAACAAATACAAGGCTTATAAGAATTAGAGATCGTACTACAGATTTAGAAAAAATTGCTCTTACAAATAGTCTTTCTAGAAAGATTGCTAAAAATGAGTTAACTATTGATGAAGCTAAATCAGAACTGATTCATCTAAGTAAAGCTTCATTACAATATTCTTTTTTATTGAATTTTTTTGCTGCGGCAATTGCATGTGGCTTTTTCTTACTCATGTTTGGCGGTGTTGTTTCTGATTGCTGGATTGCTATTTTAGCTGGCGGTGCTGCGTTCTTAACTTTTAGCTTTGTCCAGCGTTTCATTCAAATTAAATTCTTTTCTGAATTTGTAGCATCAGCAGTAGTTATTACAATTGCTGTTACATTTACTAAACTAGGCATTGCTACAAATCAAAATATTATAACAATTTCTAGTGTTATGCCCTTAGTACCTGGAATTTTAATTTGTAACGCTATTAGAGATTTAATGGCTGGCGAGCTACTTGCTGGAATGTCTCGTGGTGTAGAAGCTGCACTAACATCATTCGCTATTGGTGCAGGCGTAGCGATTGTTTTATTAATTCTTTAAGAAAGGCTGTTTATGTATGTTATTTTATTTATTTCATTTTGTTATAAGTTTTATTTCGACAGTACTTTTTTCTATTATATTTAACGCTCCTAAACGACTTTTACTTGCTTGTGGATTTGTCGGCGCCTTAGCTTGGACAATTTATCAATATACCGTAGATATGGATTTAGGAAAAGTTGGCGCTGCGTTTTTAGGTAGTTTAATTCTTGGTTTATTAAGTCATGTGATGAGTCGACGCTATAAAAGACCCGTGATTATCTTCATTGTGCCAGGTATAATCCCTCTTGTTCCTGGTGGTACAGCATATGAAGCAACACGATTTTTAGTATCTAATGACTATACTCATGCTGTGAATACATTTCTAGAGGTCACATTAATTTCTGGTTCAATTGCTTTTGGAATATTAGTAGCAGAAATTCTCTATTATATTTACACACGTATTAAGCAATTTTATGGTAAAATCAAAGGAAAAACGTACAGAAAATCTTACAATATGAACAATAGAGTCTAAGGGGATGTTTCGTCATGAAAGTACAGATTATAGATAGATTATCAAGATATGTGAAAATAGATACACAATCAAATCCCGAATCGAAATCGACGCCTTCTACTGAGAAACAATGGGATTTATTACATTTATTACAAAAAGAACTGCAAAACTTTGGATTAGAAACAGAATTGGATAATAATGGTTATCTTTTTGCTACTTTAGAAAGTAACATAGAAAAAGAAGTTCCTACGGTAGGTTTCTTAGCACATGTAGATACATCACCAGATTTTAATGCGACAAATGTTAATCCTCAGATTATAGAAGATTATGATGGTCAACCTATTAAATTAGGTCAAACAAATCGAGTATTAAGTCAAGATGTATTTCCAGAACTTAAAAAATTAGAAGGTCACACTCTAATGATTACAGATGGTACATCTTTACTAGGTGCCGATGATAAAGCAGGTGTTGTAGAAATTATGGAAGCAGTAAAATACTTGCAGACCCATCCAGAAATTAAACATGGTCGCATACGTATAGCTTTTACACCTGATGAAGAAATAGGTCGTGGTCCTCACAAATTTAATGTGAAACGCTTTAATGCCGATTTCGCCTATACTATGGATGGCAGTGAGTTTGGAGAATTACAATTCGAAAGTTTTAATGCAGCAGAAGCAACAATCACTACACATGGTGTAAACGTTCATCCTGGTTCTGCAAAAAACGTTATGGTTAATGCTATTGGATTAGCACATCAATTCCATAGTCTACTACCTGCTAATGAAGTACCAGAACGTACAGAAGGTTATGAAGGATTCTATCATTTAATGAAAATAGAAGGAACAGTTGAAAAAGCTTCTTTACAATATATTATAAGAGATCATGATAGAAAATCTTTTGAACTTAAAAAGAAAAAACTTTTAGAAATTCGTGATGATATTAATATTCATTATGAAGGTTATCCAGTAAAAGTAGATATCGAAGACCAATACTATAATATGGCTGAACAAATTAAGCCACATCCGTATATTATTGATATTCCTAAAAAAGTATTTGCAGATTTAGAGATAAAACCAAATACTGCGCCTATACGCGGTGGTACTGATGGTTCTCAGCTTTCATTTAAAGGTTTACCTACACCTAATATTTTTACAGGATGTGGAAACTTCCATGGCCCATTTGAATATGCTTCTATCGATGTAATGGAAAAAGCAGTACAAGTGATTATCGGTATTGCTCAAGAAGTAACACAATATGAAAAATAATAAATAAAAAAAGTTTAGTTCATTCTTTGAACTAAACTTTTTTATTTATTTTATTCCATTAGCTGTAGTTTTTAATAATCGCAAAGCTTGAACTGTATAATGTCTAATTTGAAGACCCATTTTAAAATCTGTGTATGTTTTCGGCATTTCAATAAATGTGTTAAACATGGCTGTTACGCGATGATGATTAAATATATCAAACTTATCATTAGTCGCACAAATTGCAATAGATGGTTTGTGATATTTTTCTGTAAGTTCCGCAATAGTCAATGTGGTTGTTTCAAGCATATGATCTTCTTCTTTTAAACCCTCTCCAAAGATAATTAAATCTGCCTGAGATACTAACTCATCTAAATGTGTAATTTGATTTACTAGTTCATGACTCGTTAAAATTTCTGTGTTGTATAATGCTTTCAACACCGCAGCAATACCGCCACCGGCTCCGCCACGTTCAATTGGCCCTAAAGCAATATGTAATTCATTTTTCATAATCTCATTTAAGTACCACATTAAATTATCAATTTCCACTGCTTTTTTGTGTGGAATTTGATGGTTATAGCTTAATTTCATAATTTCACTATTTTTTCCATACAACTTACTAGAAAAATCCGTCATCACTTGTAGTCTGACATTTTCCAATGTACTAGGCAGTCCAGAGATATCAATATGACGAATGAACTTAATCATTTGTGCGCCTTCTCGTGCGTCAAGTTCTCTATTTTCATCATCATAAAATTTAGCTCCTAAAGCTTGCAGCATCCCTACGCCACCATCAAAACTATCCATACCACCTAAAGATATAATAATATGATCTGTGTTCTTGTTTAATGCATCTAAAATAACTTCTCCTAACCCAAAACTAGTACGTTGTTCAATTGCTTTATGACCTTTTGAAAATAAATTACTTTCAATAATTACAGTACCTTCTTCAGTTTGTCCATATATCGTTTCAATCTCATTCATATCAGCATCATGAACATTCACTTTATATTTTGTACCTGATTGCCAAAGAAATACTGAATTTAATAATTCATGACGTCCGTTAAATAAAGGTACCTGTACAATATCTGCATGATCAATTTGACTTGCTATTGCCTCTTCCACATAACGATTCGCTTGATAACTCGAAATAATACCGTTAAATTCATCCATGGCTACTAAAATTTTCATTCTATTTTCACCTCATGCCACTTTCTATCTTTCTTAAATTCATACGTTATAACTTCACTTTCACATTATACATAGGTTCATCGCATATTTCATTTTTTACATTTTATAAATATAAAAGTCATTTAAAATGATAAAAATGTAGATATAATAAAGAGCTGGTAACAAAAAATGTACCAGACTCTTAAATCGATATATTATCTTTCTTATTCTTCAGCTTGTGCTAATGTAGATACATTAATATCACTATGACTAGCATTCCATACAGCTTTTCCATCTACAAAATAAAAAGCTTGTGGTGATTCATGTTTCACATTTGTCTTTTCAGCAATATAATCAGAAAGTTTTCTTTCTTCTTGAACCACTAGATAATATCCATCTATGTCTCTTTCATATAAAAACTTATTAAATTGATCAAATGCTGCAGCTGAAATTGGACATGTGTCACTATGTTTTAATACAAATACATCGTTATGTTCTTCTAATACTTGTTCAAACTGGTCAATCGAACTCAGCTTTATAGCCATTCTATTCACCTCTAAATTTTTTAACTTTGTCCCTTTTTTTAAATTAAACTTCTCAATGGCTACAATTATACACATTTCATCATATAATGTTAACCAAAAATTTAAATTTAGGTTTTATTCGTTTTGCTGTACTTTTTCTAATTCTGTATTAAAGTTGTAATTTTCCTTACTTAAATCTTTACCCGTTTTAGGTAGTTTCTCAACATTAATTTTTGAAAGTTGATCTTCAATCTTAATAGTTGTTTCACGTGTCTCATAATAATCAAGTAAATTATAGTACATTTCTATCGCATTTTTACGAGCATTGTTTACATGTGAATCTGTAATATTAGTCTGATTTAAATCTTTAATCTGTTTTTGTATCAGTGGTTTTATATGCTCATTAATTGCTTTTGAAGTAGGATAATTATCCTTTTCTAAATATTTTTGAGCAGTTTTTCGTAAATTACGATTATTGTTTTCAATTTTAGATTTTAATAGATGTGCATTTTCTTGATTATTTGTTTTACGTATATCTTTTTCTACTAGTGCTCTATTTATTTCAAATGAATGTGTATAATTTAGAATTTTTTCATTTTCCACAACTGATTGATTATATAAATCTACAAATGATTTAATTTCATTTATAGATTGATGTTGATTACTCACATGATTTAAATAATCTTTCTTTAATTGACGAGTTTTATTTGTCTTAGCCGGAAGATGTTTAGCTTCTTTTTCATACTCTTTAAACTCAGGCACTAAACGGTGATTTATATTTTTCTGTAGTCGTTCAAATGACTTTTTATTTTTATCTGTTGTATCGGTTTTACTTATATCATTTAAACGGTTCAGCTCTAATTGATTCATCACTTTTTCCACGCTTTTTTGCTTGGTCTCTACTTTAGATAGGTGTTGTTTGAAGCGATTTAAATCTTCGTTATTATTCTGACCACAACCAGAAAGTATCAAACAGTATAGTGAACATAATGAAAGTATTATTAATTTTTTCATTTTTGCACTCCTAACACCCGTATTATACATAAAGTTATTTATATTGAAAATAAATTATGTTATAGTATTTCAGAATTTGTATAATAATTTAATTGAAGGAGTTACACATGTATGCATCTGTTCAATCATTTATAAATTGTTCCAACGGCAATGATTATCATCAGTTGTACGAAGACACTAAAGCTCTGTTATTTAACTTGTTAGATTCTCCAGTAAAATTTACACAACATATCGGAGGAACAAAACATTTTTCTTATCCCACAGAACCGATTTTAGATGTTTTAGTTGGAGTCAACAATCTCCATGATATTACATCTCTTGATGAAAAGAGATTGAATTATGTAGGCTTTTATCGATTACACCACCCTTATAAAAAGAAAGTGATGATGGCAAAATTTGATAATATGATCAATCTTAAGCAAATAATACGATTACATATTATTCAAATAGATACGCCCTTATTCACTCAATATTTAGCTATAGATCACGTACTGTCTACACAAAAACACGTAGCACAGATGTTTTCTAATCAGAAAAATAAATTTATCAATCTAAACTCAACAATCCGATACTACGAAAACCAAAAACAGAAATTTTTTGATAATTTGTATCATACACTTTAATGATATACAAATTGTTTTAAACTCTTTTAGCAAAACATATGTAAAGTTGCTATAATAAAGTTTAGATTATAGAAGAGAAGAAAGGATGTACTTATGTTAGAACAAGAAGACATCTTAAAAGATTTAAAATCTTTAGTACCTGACAATATTATTAAAGTTAATGAACCGTTAAAACGTTATACATACACGAAAACTGGTGGAAATGCAGATTTTTACCTTTCACCTACTGAAAATGAGCAAGTACAAACTATCGTACGTTATGCTCATGAACATCAATTACCTGTTACATATTTAGGGAATGGTTCAAATATTATTATTCGCGAAGGCGGTATCAGAGGTATTGTGATTAGTCTATTATCTCTTAATCATATTAATGTCTCAGATGATGCAATTATAGCAGGAAGCGGTGCAGCAATTATAGATGTATCAAGAGCGGCAAGAGATCACGTTCTTACCGGCTTAGAATTTGCTTGTGGCATTCCTGGTTCTGTTGGTGGTGCTGTTTATATGAATGCAGGCGCCTATGGAGGAGAAATTAAAGATTGCATCGATTATGCTTTATGTGTAAATGAACACGGCGATTTGATACAACTTACTAAAGAACAATTACATTTAGACTATAGAAACAGTGTCGTTCAAAAACAACATTTAGTAGTTCTTGAAGCAGCATTTACTTTAGAACCAGGTAACTTGAACGAGATTCAAGCTAAAATGGATGATCTTACAGAACGTCGTGAATCTAAACAACCACTTGAATATCCTTCATGCGGTAGTGTATTCCAACGTCCTCCAGGTCATTTTGCTGGAAAATTAATTCAAGATTCAAATCTTCAAGGCCATCGTATTGGTGGCGTGGAAGTCTCAACTAAACATGCCGGATTTATGGTAAATGTCGATAATGGTACAGCAACAGATTATGAGAATTTAATTCATCACGTACAAAAAGTCGTGAAAGAAAAATTTGATGTTGAATTACATCGTGAAGTTCGAATCATTGGCGAATATCCAGAGTCAGAGTAAATTCTCAATGTTAGGAGATGTGAAACAATGCTAAAAGTTTATGGTTCTCTCGTAGACAATGAAACACGTTGTATTCACTATCATACATTTCTTGACATTATAGCGATTAAATTTAAATGTTGTGAAAAGTATTATCCTTGTTATCAATGTCATAACGAACATGAATCTCATAACATTCAGCGTTGGTCAGCAGAGGAATTTCATAAAAAGGCGATACTTTGTGGAGTTTGTCAAAATGAACTCTCTATTCATGAATACATGATGACTGAAACATGTCCAAATTGCCAAGCACATTTTAATTCACGTTGTAAATTTCACTATCATTTATATTTTGAAATTTAATACTTAAATTAAATGATATATAGAATAACATATAAAGACAAAGTATTTTGGCAAGACTCTTGAGGGAACAGGACAAACTAAAGACTACAGACTAAAGTTGTCCCCTAACAAATCGAGCCAACCATACGAAGTATTGTAAATAAAGAAGCCAGTAAATGAAT
>NZ_KV813756.1:45464-67290 GCF_001813735.1 Staphylococcus sp. HMSC068C09 | reverse complement strand
ATAATAAACTCATTTACTGGCTATTTTTCTAGGATGTATGTCCCACTCTTTTATTTATTCTAAACTTAATATCCTAGATTTATTTTTTAGTTTTATCAATTACTTTTTCTAATTCATCAATCTGTTTTACTGTTGTTGTTGTTGAGCCTGAAGCAAAATACCATAATTTAGGATCTAATTCATAAACATTGTTATTTTTAACTGCTGTTACATCTTTAATAACATCATTTTTTAATACTTGTTTAGCTGTCGATTTTCCACCCACAACTGACCCGCGATCCATTGCTAAAATGATATCTGGATCATGATTACTGATATATTCATTATTAATGTTTTGACCATGTGGACTTATTTTAACGTGTTTATCTGCTGGTTTAAAGCCTAGTGTATTAAATACCAAATCACCAAATCTTCCGCCTGGTCCGAATGTAGAAAGTTCTCCTTCATTAACTAAAAGATACATTACAGATTTATCGAAATTCTTAGTTTGTTTTTTCATATCTGAAATTTTTTGATCTAATTTTGTATTCATATCTTTTGCTTTATCTTCTTTGTTATAAATTTTACCTAGATTTTCTGTGTTCTTTTTCATATCTTTAATATAATGATCTTCACTTGCGCCTACATAGACAACTTTAGCTTTAGGCGCTGCTTTTTTAAACTCATCTAGATTTTTCTGAGTGGCTGCTCTACTTGAAATATAAATAACATCCGGTTTAGCTTCAGCTATTTTATCGAAATTTATTTCTTTTAAATTACCAGTATTAATATATTTATCCTTTTTAAATTCACTTAGAAAACTTGGTAAAGATTCATTATTTTCGCCTTTTGGTAAGCCTTTCACTTTATCAGCTACACCCATATCTTTCAAAACATCTAATGCTCCATAATCTAGAACAACCGCGTTCTTAGGATTTTTAGGCACTTTCACAGTGTTACTAATTTTTTTATCCTCATTACTACTTTCGTCATTTCCACTTGCTGAAAAGCTATTTTTAATTGAAACTGTATCTTTTGAATCATTTTCATTATTTGATTTATTACCAGAATTATTACTACACGCTGATAATACTAAAGCTAAAGTTAAGACTAAAAATAAGACTGTTTTCTTCATATGTATTTCTCCTTTTATAAGTTAAATTTGGCACTCAATTTTTCAACTATTTTCTTTTATATTTTCTAAGCATCACCCCTTTAAATATAAAAATATTTATCTCATTTTAAAAGATAACCTCATCATAGTATAAACAAATACGTTGGCCTCTAATTTCTTCTACATGAACATCCATTTCATACAAATCTCTTAACACATTTGTTTCAATTATACTATCTTTTGGGCCAGATTTAACAATTTCACCTTTCTTTAGTGCAACAATGTAATCTGAATAACAAGATGCAAAATTAATATCGTGGAGTACAATAACAATCGTTTTATTTAAATCGCGACACAATGTTCGAAGTATCTGCATAATTTGAACTGAATGTTTCATATCTAAATTATTTAACGGTTCATCTAACAAAATGTATTCTGTATCTTGAGCAATTGTCATAGCAATATACGCACGTTGTCTTTGTCCTCCAGATAGTGTTTTTATATTTCTATCTTTGATTTCCCTTAGATGTAGTAAATCAATGGCATATGCAACTTTCTCATGATCTTCTTTTTTCATTCGACCTTTTGAATAAGGAAAACGCCCAAAATTTACAAGCTGTTCTACAGTGATATTCATATCAGTATGATTTGTTTGTTTTAAAATACTTAACTTTTTTGCTAATTCATCACTTTTATAATCATCAATTAATTTATTTTCAATATTAATTGTACCGTTCTGATATTCAAATAATCGACTTACTGCTGATAGAAGTGTACTTTTTCCTGCTCCATTTGGACCTATCAAAGAGGTTAACTTACCCTTTTGTATATCAACATTTATATCTTTCAAAATAGATTTACTCTGAATTTTTTTATCTAAATTTCTAATCTGAATCAATCTTCATTCCTCCTTTTAATAAGTAAGTATATGAAGTAAATACCTCCAACTAAATCTATAATAAGACTAAATTCAGTGGTAGCTTTAAACATATTTTCTATAATCCACTGAGCTATAAATAAACTAATCCAACTTATAAGAATCGTTGCGGGTAAAATATATTTATGTTCATATGTTTTCATGAATTCATGCGCTAAATTGACTGTTAATAATCCTAAAAATGTAACAGGACCTACTAAAGCAGTAGATATTGATACTAATAAAGCCACTAAAATTAATAAAAGTTTTGTCATTTTTTCATATGATACACCTAAGTTAATAGACTGATCTTTCCCTAGTAATAACACATCTAAATAAGGTCTTAATATAAAAGCAATTACAATTAAAATAATTAAAAGTATACTTGAAATAAGAACAAGTTTAGAATTAGAAGCGTCAAAACTTGCAAACATCGCACTTTGAACGGTTAAAAAGTCATCTGGATTCATAATAAGTTGAATAAATCCAGTGATACTACGGAAAAATGTTCCTAATACTACCCCAACAAGTAAAATAAAATAAACCGAAAAATGTCCTAATTTAAACATGCCTTGAAATAATACTAAAGAAAACAGAACCATCACTATGAGAGTTAGAAGAAAATTCAAATAAGTATTTGTCACTACACTGGCTTGTGTACCTAATAAGAACACAGGCAAGACTTTAATAAATAAATAAACTGAGTCTAATCCCATAATTGAAGGAGTAAGTAATCTATTCGCAGTGATAGATTGGAAAATAACAACTGCCGTACTAATAGATCCACCAACAAGTAAAATTAAAACTAATTTTCTTATTCGACTTTCAAACTGATATTGAAAAATTTCAAAATCCAAACCTACTAGTAAGTAGAAAGCAGCCATGCAAATCGTAAAAAGAAAAAGAATTAATATTTTTTTATTAGCACTAATTTGCATAATTATTTCTACCTTTCATCAATAAAACTAAGAAAATAATCGTTCCAAATACTCCTATTGTTAAACCAATATTTATTTCATAAGGGTAAACAATTAATCTACCAATAATATCGGAAAACAATACAAATATAGAACCTAGCATTAATGTATGAGGTAATGCATTTTTCAAGTGGTCGCCTCTATACATTGAAATAATATTAGGAACAATTAAACCTAAAAATGGTAATGTTCCAACTGTCACGACAACTAATGCTGTCAATGTTGCAGTGATTAAAAGCGCAATATTTATAATTTGTTCATATTTAACACCTAAATTATGACTAAAATCTTTGCCCATTCCAGCAATCGTAAAGTGATTGGCAAATATATAAGCGATAATTAATAAAGGAATAGCTAAATATAAAATTTCATAACGGCCGCTTGTAATAACAGCAAAATTCCCATTCAACCAATTATTAATACTTTGTAGTGCATTCGTTCTTAATGCTATAAAAGTGGTAAAACTTGAAACAATGCCACCAATCATAATACCTAAGAGCGGGACAAAAATAACTTCTTTCACTTTTATAAAATTGATTAGTTTAACGAATAAAAATGTTCCTCCTAGGCTTAATGCAACTGCAAAAGTCAATTTGATCAATATATGACCTTTTGGGAAAAATATGAGTGAAAGTAATATTCCTAATTTTGCCCATTCCATTGTTCCAGCTGTAGTAGGACTTACAAATTTATTTTGCATCATCTGTTGCATAACTAGTCCTGCTAAAGCAAGAGAACTTCCAGATAAAAGAATACTTATAGTTCTAGGAATACGACTAGAAAATAAAATATTTTTCTGATTATCTGACAAATGAAAAAGATCAGTTATTGATAATTGACTTACGCCAATAAATAAAGAAAGTATACTTAATATCACTAAAATGATTAATAATGTATAACCTTTGAATAGAAACCTCATTCGTAATGCTCCTTAGTATATATACCATTTCCATTGAAAATGATTATCATTTAACTATATATTAAATTGTCATAATAAATTTTTCAATAGTAATACTAATATTCTTTTATTTTTTATAGAGAAATTAAAAAAACTAATTGCAGTGATGATTCTACAATTAGTTTTTCTAAAATTAGTTATTATTCTAATCTTCAAAAATAAAATCTTCGTCTTGTAAAGCTTCCACGTTAAGTGCTAATGTATAGCCGTCTCCTTTTACTGAGAAAAAGTCATGATTTTTTGTTGATGTATCTAATGCATTTTCAATAATAGGATTAAACTCTTTTTCTTCAAAATAAGGTTCAAATCCTAAGTTTGATAAAGCTTTATTCCCATTATATTGTACATAATTTAATACATCTTCAGTTAAACCGATATCATCATATAGCATATGTGTATATGAGACCTCATTTTTATATAGTTCTTCTAACAATTTATACATTTCTTTATCAGCTTTTTGCTTTTCATTTTCTGATAGCTCATTACGTAAACTTTGAGCATCTAAACCGGTAAAAACTCCATGAATTGATTCATCAAGTAAAATTTTTCTAATAATTTCACCAGAAGTTGTCATTTTTCCTTGACCCGCAAGATAAAGTGGATAATAGAAACCAGAATAGAACAAGAACGTTTCTAAGAAAACACTTGAAACTCTTGCCATATATTGATCAAAAATAGAGGCTTCTTTTCCCCAAAGTTTATGATAATTAGAGATAATTTTATCAGATTTATATTTTAAATGAGGCTCTTCAATTACCCAAGTATCTAATAGATAATTTGTTTCACTAGATGGAAGTAACGTTGTAAAAATATGTGAATAACTTTTAGCATGAATTTGTTCCATCATTTGCATAAATGAATAAACTGCTTTTTTACGTAAATCCGTTGTATGTAGCATAATTAATGGCATACCATCATCCGCTTGATGTGTATCTAATCCAGTTAAACCTGCTAAAGCACGTTTAAACGTATTTTTTTCATCCTCTGTTAGTGTCTTCCAACTTGCTATATCCTTTGAAACTTTAAATTCTGTTTCTACCCACATTTGTGAAATGTTTTGACGCCAAAACATATTTGTCATATCTTCTTGAGTATTCCAATTGACGGCCTTCATTAATAAAATCCTCCTCTATTTATTAACCATTACATTATTTAAGAGGATAAGATTAAAATGCTTCTCTATGAGAATAATTTAATCTTTCCTCTAAATATTTATTTCACTATTAATTAAATTGCACAACTTGTACATTCTTCAACACTTAATAATTTATTACGTGTATAGTATAAAGATTTCAATCCTTTGTGATGTGCGTATACGTATAATCGTGACAATTCACGTGTTGAAATTTCAGAATTAACATATAAAATTGTTGAAATCCCTTGGTCCACATGTGTTTGAATTGTTGAAATTAAATCTATAAGTTTCATTTGATCAGTATTAAATGCTGATTTATAGTACCACATTGTTTCAGGTGATAAGAAAGGCATTGGATAAAATGTTTCAGCATTTCCATACGTACGTCGTTCAATTTGATCTACGATTGGCATGACCGAACTAGTTGCATTCTGAACATATGAAATACTTTGAGTTGGTGCAATAGCTAATCGATAAGCATGATATAAACCATATTCTTGTACTTGTTGTTGTAATGATTTCCAGTCTTCTGATGTAGGAATGTGCATATTAGCAAATAATTCTTTTACTTTTTCAAATTGTGGCACGAACTCTTGTGATGTATAAAAATCAAAATATTTGCCACTTGCATAATCTGATTTATCAAAATCTTGATATGCTTCTCCACGTTCTTTAGCAATTTCCATAGAACGTTCAATTGAATAATAGTTCATCATCATAAAGAAAATATTAGCAAAATCTTTGGCTTCTTCAGATTCATAGCCAATTTTATTTTTCGCTAAATAGCCATGTAAGTTCATTACACCTAAACCTACAGAATGTAACTCATTATTTGCTTTTTTCACACCTGGTGCATTTTGAATATTTGCTTCGTCACTTACTACTGTTAATGCATCCATTCCAGTATGTACTGAATCTCTGAATTTACCCGTTTCCATTACATTCACTATGTTCAATGAACCTAAATTACATGAAATATCACGTTTAATTTCATCTTCAATTCCATAGTCATTAATAATTGACGTTTCCTGTAATTGGAAAATTTCAGTACATAAATTACTCATTTTAATTTGACCAATATTTGAATTCGCATGTACTTTATTCGCATTATCTTTAAACATTAAATATGGATAGCCTGATTGCAGTTGTGTTTGAGCAATCATATTCAACATTTCTCGTGCATCTTTTTTCTTTTTAAGAACATTAGGATTAGCTACAAGTTCATCATAATATTTTTCAATATCAATATCGTCTAATGTCACTCCATATTCTTGTTTTACAGTATGAGGTGCAAACATATAAAAGTCTTTACCTTCTTTAGCTAAATCAAAGAATTTAGATGGAACAATAAGACCAGTGGAAATTGTTGATAGACGTAAGTCTTCATCGGCATTTACTTTTTTAGTATCTAAGAATTCTTCAACATCATAATGGAAAATGTTTAAATATACTGCTCCAGCTCCAGGACGTTGACCTAATTGATCAGCATAACTAAATCCACCCTCTAATGCTTTTGCTACAGGTAATACACCTTTAGCTACGCCTTTAATACCTTTAATTGCTTCACCACGTGCACGTAATTTAGATAAATTGATAGCCACGCCACCACCAATTTTACTTAATTGTTTAGCAGTAGAATCTATGAAATTAATTGAGTTTAGACTATCATCAACTTCTAGTAAAAAACATGAAACAAGCTCTCCACGACGTGCGCGTCCTGCATTTAAAAATGTAGGTGTAGCAGGTTGATAACGTTGTTCAATCATCGCTAAAATAAATTGTTTAGCTTGTTCTTTATTACCATCTGCTAAATATAGAGCAACTATGGCAACATGTTGATTATAGTCTTCTAAGTACTTAGATTTATCATTTGTTTTTAAAGCATAATCTTTATAAAATTTGCTTGCAGACATATAACTAGCAAATTCAAAATTAATAGATTTTGCGAATTCGATAATTTCTATTAAATCTTCTTCGCTATACTTCTTAAATACATTAAAGTAAAAATGATTATCTACTAAGTAATGTAAACGTTCAATTTCACTATCAAAGTAAATTGTTTTATCGCTAATTTCTTCTAAGTAAACGTTTAAAGCTTCTTGATCTTTCTCAAGATTAAAAAAGCCATTGTCTTTACGTTTAGTTACTTCATTGTTTAGTTCAATATGATTGTACTTTTTCTCGTCCATAATCTTCATTGAAATGCCCCACCTTATCTCTAAATTCGATAACATCTTTATTTGTACCTTGAACCTCAAATTTCATTAATAAAGGCACATGGTATGTTTCAGAAATTGTTCGACCTGCTTTCGCAAAGTTTTGTCCCCAGTTACGATTACCACTAGCAGCAACAGCACGTATATGGGCATGATTAACTTCTAGAAAAGACTGTACTTCCTTAGGAACTTCACCAAAACCAATTGTACCTGTAACTAAAATATAAGGTTCTTCTATTCTATCCTTACAATTGTCTTTATTGATTTCTAATACATTTTTAATTTCACTACGTTTTATAAATCTTCGTACATTTCCTGAAAAAGAGAAATAAACTACTTTCATAGGAACGCCCTCTTTCGACAATCTTATTAATTAAAAAGAAGTTCTCTTAGTCTTATAAGAAAACTTACTTTTAGAACGAATATCATTTCGTTAACTTAATCAAGTTAATACTACATATTGTGTTTCTAATTATTAATCTTTAAAAATCATTATTTATAAATCGTTCATGTAAATAGTGTAGATTCCGAAAAAACTAATCCAAATAAGTGTGAAATTGCTACTAAAATGAATTATTCATACAATCTTTCTATTTTCCTCAAACACAACATATTGTGTCTCAATTCAAAACCCAACACTATATTCTGTGTTTCATTATACATAAATGATACCCTAATTAAAAGTTAATATTTGATGTCAAATGTTCGTGAAATCGGTTAAAGGTGCATCATAGCTATATTAAAAACTAAGAAAATTTTATTTTAGTTTTTTTAAGGTATTTCACTTGATTTTTTGCCTACCATTACTAAACCTTATTCATTCGGGATTTCTAGTACATAAGAATGTAAATCATAATATATTGCTAACCATTTATTAAAAAAATAACTCATTTTTTATATTAAAAGCCGAATGAATTTCTATTTTACGAATTAAAAATTTAGAGTATATTTAATCGCATTAAGAACATATGTTCGTTATCATTATAGTTTTTCTTTTTTATCTTTGCAAGTACTTATGCATCCACAAATAAATTATGCTAATATATAGACGTTAAATTTTTATAAATGAGGAGATATGCTTTGAATCCTAAGGTAAAAGGTATTATTGCTATTTTAATTTCTGCTATTGGTTTTAGCTTTATGTCTGTTTTTTTTAGACTAGCCGGAGACTTACCTGTATTTCAAAAATCTTTAGCAAGAAATTTGGTAGCCATGTTTATTCCATTATTTTTCATAATAAAATATAGGCAACCTATATTGGGTAAAATGAGTAGTCAACCCCTTTTAATGACTAGATCGACGTTAGGTCTTATAGGGGTATTACTAAATATTTACGCTATTGATCACATGGTGTTAAGTGATGCTGATACTTTAATGAAGCTTAACCCTTTTTGGACTATTTTATTAAGTTTAATATTTTTAAAAGAGAATATTAAAAGGTATCAAATTATAGCTATGTTAATTGCTATTTTTGGTATGTTATTCATTGTTAAACCAGAATTTTCTTCAACTATGTTCTCTTCTTTAGCCGGTTTATTCTCAGGTATCTTCGCTGCATCTGCATATACTTGTGTACGAGCATTAAGTAAACGTGAAGCACCTTATACTATTGTATTTTATTTTTCATTATTTTCAGTCATCGTTCTTATTCCATTCTCTATTGCAACATATGAACCGATGACAAAGTTACAAATTATATATTTATTAGGAGCTGGATTATCAGCGGCAGTAGGACAAATTGGTATTACATTAGCATATAGTTTTGCTCCAGCAAAAGACATTTCTATTTTTACGTATGCTTCTATATTATTTACTGCATTATTTGGCTTTATATTATTCGGAGAAACACCAGATTTCTATGCATTTATAGGTTATATCATCATTATTGGCGCTAGTTACTTTATGTTTGAAAAAGCACGTAGACAATCTAATACATCTAACAATTAGGAGGAAAATTATGACACAAGGTCGCAATAAAGAAGAATTACAAGATATTACATTATTAGGCAATCAAAATAATAAATATGAATTTGACTATACACCTCAAGTACTCGAAACTTTTGATAATAAACATCAAGGAAGAGATTATTTTGTAAAGTTTAATTGTCCAGAATTCACTTCTCTTTGCCCTATCACTGGACAACCCGATTTTGCTACAATTTATATTTCATATATACCAAATATAAAAATGGTAGAATCAAAATCACTAAAATTATATTTATTTAGTTTTAGAAATCATGGTGATTTTCACGAAGATTGTATGAATATTATCATGAATGACTTAATTGACTTAATGGATCCTCATTATATAGAAGTATGGGGTAAGTTCACGCCACGTGGAGGCATTTCAATAGATCCATATACAAATTATGGTCGTCCAAACTCTAAATATGAAAAGATGGCCGAACATCGTTTAATGAATCACGATATGTATCCTGAAAAAATAGACAATCGATAACATGT
The DNA here is from genome assembly GCF_001813735.1 of Staphylococcus sp. HMSC068C09. Taxonomy (NCBI): domain Bacteria; kingdom Bacillati; phylum Bacillota; class Bacilli; order Caryophanales; family Staphylococcaceae; genus Staphylococcus; species Staphylococcus sp. HMSC068C09. Next base: position 57,532 of record NZ_KV813756.1, on the reverse strand, counting down.
TTTTTAACTCCTTTTATTTTTACTAATGTAATATAAAAGGAGTCATTTTTATTCTAGATTTTTTTAATAAACTATTGCGATTTATTAAATTAAAGCGTATTTTAATATTATCGCTAAAATTTATAAAGATATAAGTTCATGAGCAATAAAAACTTTTATTTTTATAAGTTATTATATTTTATTTGACTGAAAATTCTAAAAATTTATATTTTTAAGAAATTCTTGTGAGATGTAATTGTACAATCTTATTTACATAGTAATCAGTCATATTAGGAAAGAAAGGAGTGGGATGTTAATGGCAACAAATAACTCCCATGAACAAACAATTCAATCAATACCACAGAAAGGATTTTTCGGTCATCCTAGAGGACTAGGTGTGCTCTTTTTCGTAGAGTTTTGGGAAAGATTCAGTTACTACGGTATGCGTGCGATGCTCATATTTTATATGTATTTCGCAATACACCAAAATGGATTAGGTATTGATCAAACTACAGCAATGTCGATTATGTCAGTATATGGAGCACTTATTTACATGTCTTCTATTCCTGGCGCATGGATTGCTGATAGAATTACAGGCACACGTGGTGCTACTTTATTAGGTGCTGTACTTATTATTATTGGACATATCTGTTTAAGTTTACCATTTGCTTTATTTGGTTTATTCTCATCAATGTTCTTTATTATTATCGGATCAGGTTTAATGAAACCTAATATTTCAAATATTGTAGGTCGTTTATATCCTGAAAATGATACACGTATTGATGCAGGTTTCGTTATTTTCTATATGTCTGTTAACTTAGGTGCATTAATTTCACCTATTATACTGCAACATTTTGTAGATATACGTAATTTCCATGGTGGCTTCCTTCTAGCAGCTATTGGTATGGCATTAGGTCTTGTTTGGTATTTGTTATTTAATAGAAAGAATTTAGGTAGTGTTGGAATGAAACCTACTAACCCACTATCTAAAGAAGAAAAGCGTAAATATGGAATGATTATCGGTATCATAGTAGCAATTGTGATTATCGTATTATTAGTTACATATTATACCCATACCCTTTCATTCGATTTAATTAGTAATACTGTATTAGTTCTTGGAGTAGCTTTACCAATCATTTACTTTACAACTATGCTTCGTAGTAAAGACGTTACCGATGTAGAACGTTCTCGAGTTAAAGCATTTATACCTTTATTTATTTTAGGTATGTTATTCTGGTCAATTCAAGAACAAGGTTCTAACGTTTTAAATATTTATGGTTTAGAACGTTCTGACATGCAACTCAACTTATTTGGTTGGACAACTCGATTTGGGGAAGCTTTGTTCCAATCTATCAATCCATTATTTATTTTATTATTTGCACCCGTTATTTCTATGATTTGGTTAAAAATGGGTAAAAAGCAACCTTCTTTAGCTATTAAATTTGGTATTGGTACATTACTAGCAGGTTTATCATACATTCTAATTGGATTAGTTGGTTTAGGTTATGGACATACACAATTCTCAGTTAACTGGGTTATTTTATCATATGTAATCTGTGTTATTGGGGAACTTTGTTTATCACCTACAGGTAATAGTGCTGCTGTTAAACTTGCACCTAAAGCATTTAATGCTCAAATGATGAGTGTATGGCTATTAACAAATGCTTCAGCACAAGCGATTAATGGTACATTAGTAAAATTAATTAAACCACTTGGTCAAACGAATTATTTTATTTTCTTAGGAACAGTTGCTATTGTTATTACTCTTATCATTTTAGTTTTCTCACCTAAGATTACAAAAGCTATGAAGGGTATTCACTAATTAAATACAAAATAGTAAAAAGTACTTCTAGTTATGACATCTAGAAGTATTTTTTTACTTATATATTTAAAATTATAAAATTCAGGGTAAATATTTATAATATCATTTTAAATGAAAGTAGGTTTAACTATGGAGCAACAGTATAATCATGGGGTATTATTTTACCATGAACATAGCGGGCTTAAAGATATATATGATGGATTGGGAGAAGTCGCTAAATCACTAACTCAGTTATGTAAGCATCTTTCAATACAATTAAGTGAAAATGAGGGTGACATTGAAAGATATTGTAAAGAAATAAAAGATCATACTTATAGTAATGATATTGATATCGTTTTTATATTGGGAGGAGACGGTACAGTTAACGAATTGATTAATGGTGTGATGAAATATGATCTAGATCTTCCTATAGGTATTATTCCAGGAGGAACATTTAATGATTTTACTAAAACATTAAACTTAAATCCTGACTTCAAAAAAGCTAGTGAGCAATTGTTGTCTTCACATATTGAGTCATATGATGTTATGAAAGTAAATGATAATTATGTACTTAACTTTGTCGGACTAGGACTTATTGTGCAAAATGCTGAAAATGTTCAAGAAGGACGTAAAGATATCTTTGGAAAATTAAGTTATGTTGGTTCTACTGTAAAAACACTCATGAATCCCGAACATTTTGACTATACATTGACAGTAGACGACAAAGAATATAAAGGAAATACGTCTATGCTAGTGATAGCAAATGGACCTAATATTGGTGGCAGTCGCATTCCACTTACAGATCTTTCTCCACAAGATGGAAAGTTAAATAGTTTTATATTTGAACAACAAAGTTTTAGTATTTTAAACGATATTTTCAAAAAAAGAGATAGCATGAATTGGAATGAAATTACCGAAGGAATTAATCATATTCCAGGTTCTCACATAACATTACGCACTGAACCAAATATGAAAGTAGATATTGATGGAGAAATTAATTTAGAAACACCTATCACCATTGATGTGTTACCTAAAGCAATCAATATCCTTACTTTTTCGAATGATGAGAAATAACAACTATATAATAATCAAAAGGTATGTATGAATGCTTCAAGCTTCATACATACCTTTTTACTTTAATTATTATTTAAAAACATTGCTTCTACATCTTTCCAGCCATTCACTCGTTTAAAACGTGTTTCATTTATATTATGTGCAGCCGTAAAGATAATAGGTTCTCCTTCAAAAATTTGAAGCTGACGAGGATTATCATCTATTAAATAATCTGTTTTAACAATATTTTTTCTTCCACAAAAAATAAAATGCTGTGGATCTAAAAATGGAAAATATTCTAGTAACCATTCATATTTATCATGAAATGAGGTGGGTACATCCATTGCTGCTGTAGCAATATATACATCATAATGCTCATTAAGTTTTTCTACCACCTCTTGAGCATGTGGTATCACTTTAAGATGTCTAAAAAACTCTGGCGCTCTTAAAATATCTCTTACTAACCCATCATGTTCAGGAATCACATGGTTTAATTTCTGACCATGTAACGATTCCATTGTAATTCCTAATTTAGTTTCAATATTAACTGCTTCAATAATTGCACCTAAAGTATCTGCTAATACTTCATCCATATCTATTGCTATAGATTTACGTGCCATGCTATCACTTCCTTAGTTATCTTTTGCACATTTTCAAAGTATAGCAAAAAACCTTTAATTCGTCATGAATCGCAATTAAAGGTTTTTCCTTAGTTTAATAATTAAATTGTTTTAATACTTCAATCATTTTATTATTTTGTTCTTCAAATCCAATTGTAATACGTACTCCATTAGGAAAAGGTCTAGTGATACAGCCAACGTTTAATAATTCATTATACAATGCTTGTGGCTTATCTGTTACTACAAATACAAAGTTCGTTTGACTAGGTAAAAAGTGTTTACTTTGTTCAATGTTATAGAACTTTTCACGTTCTTTTGCATTTTTTCTAGTAATCTCTTTTAAATAATCTTGATCTTCTAATGCTGCAATCGCTGCATATTCTGAAATTCGTGTCACATTAAATGGTGGACGAATGATATTCCATTTTTCAATGGCTTCATTTGTTGCCACAACATATCCTACACGTAAACCTGCTAATCCATATGCTTTAGAAAATGTTCTTAATAAAAATGCATTATCAAAGCGTTCTTGTAGTTTTAATGTATCAGGATAATCTTCAGCAGTGACGAATTCGAAATACGCTTCATCAATTAAGACTGGCACATGACTTGGAACACGTTCCAAAAATGACTCTAATTCATCATGACTAAAATATGTACCTGTAGGATTATTAGGATTACATAACCATACTAATGAGGTATCAGAATTAACCTCTTTTAAAATGCCTTCCAAATCAAATCCGCCATTTTTTAACGGTACTTTTACAACTTCAGCTGATTCAACAATCGCATTATGATAATATTGTCCAAAAGTAGCTTCACTTGTCACAATTTTATCTCCTGGTGTTAAAACTGCTCTAGAAATCATAAGTATTACTTCATCTAAACCTGCACCAAATAAAATTCGAGATTCATCAACATTTAAATGCTTACTAATTGCTTTTCGTAATGATGGAGAGCCTGTTTCCGGATAGTAGAATAACTCATCTAAGTGCGCTTCAATTGCTTCTTTTACACGAGGTGATGGTCCATATAAATTTTCATTCGATGCTAGTTTATATAACTCACCTTCTATACCAAATTTTTCTTTAAGTGCTTGCGGTGATAACCCAGGTTGATATGCCGATAATTGTTGTAATTGTTTTTTCATTTATGATCACTCCTATATAAATTAAGTTACTTTCCTTTTTCACTTATTAATTAAAATAGTACCATAAATTATCGATTTATACTTTATGTGTTAAAAAGCTCATAGATAAAATGTATCTATGAGCTTTTTACAAATTTAATGTGATAATCCTTCTTTTTCTAAATATTGTTTAGCAACTTTATATGGATCTTCATTTTTCACTGTCACTTTATAATTCATTTCTTGCATTTGTTCATCCGTAATTTTATTTGATAATTGATTTAAAGCTTTTTTAATTTCCGGATGTTCTTTTAGAAACTTTTCTTTAAACATTGGAGCACCTTGATAAGGTGGGAAAACATGTTTATCATCTTTAAGTACTACCATATCATATTGTTTTAATTCAGCATCTGTAGAATACGCATCAATAAGATTAATGTCGCCTTTCTCTACTGCCGTATAACGTAGTTTAGGTTCCATTTGTTTAATATTAGAAAGATTCAAGTTATATTTTTTAGCTACTGCTTTATAACCATCATCTCTATCTTTAAATTCCATAGTAAATCCTGGTTTAAGTTGACCTTGTACTTTACGTAAATCACCAATTGATTGTAAATTATATTGTTTAGCAAAATCTCTTTTAACAGCTAAAGCATAGGTATTATTATATTTCATTGGTTTAAGCATCGTCATATCATATTTTTTCTCTAAACTTGCTTTAGCTTGGTGATATACATCAGCTTCTTTTTTAGATTTTAGATCCTCTTTAGTAAGTTCTCCTAGTACTGTACCTGTAAATTCTAAGTACCCATCTATATCGTCTGATTTTAACGCATTAAATAAGAATGAGGTTTTACCCATACCACTTTTAACATTAACTGTATCATGTGTTTCCTCTTCAATTAATATTTTATACATATTCGTAATAATTGAAGGTTCAGAACCTAATTTTCCTGCCATAGTAATCGTTGCACCTTTTTTACCAAAGAGTGGAACAACAATAACAAGTAAGATAATTAATAGAATAATACCTAGTGTAATAAGAAGTTTTTTATAAGATAATTTCGCCATATAACGCAATATAAAATCAAATAAAATAGCTAATAATGCAGCTGGAATAGCGCCAATCAATATAAGTGCTGTATTGTTACGATCAATGCCTAATAAGATCAAATCCCCTAATCCACCTGCTCCAATTAATGCAGCTAATGTAGCAGTACCAATAATAAGCACCATAGCTGTACGTATACCTGCCATAATGACTGGCATTGCAATAGGTAACTCGACTTTAGTTAAACGTCGCATTGGTTTCATACCGATACCTTTGGCTGCTTCTGTTAGAGAAGGCTCTACTTCTTTAATACCTGTATATGTATTTCTTAAAATAGGTAATAGCGCATATACTACTAATGCAATAATTGCTGGAACTTTTCCTATACCAAAAATTGGAATCATTAATCCAAGTAAAGCAAGGGATGGAATAGTTTGTAATACCGCTGCGATATTCATTACAACTTCAGATAAACGCTTTGTTTTAGTTAAAGCAATACCAAGTGGTACTGCAATTAAAATTGCGATAAATAAAGCAATAAAAGAAATTTGTATGTGCTCAAAAATTGTTCTTAGTAATTCTCCTCTACGATCATTGAGCGTTGTTAAAAATTCGTTCATGCTTTAACCCTCCTTATCATTTTTAGATAGATAGTCAAAAACATCTTCTCTTCTTAATAATGACTGTGTTAAAGCATGATTATTTTCTACAATGACTGCTTCATGTTTAGCAAGTATCTCGTAAATATCTTGAAGTTTCATACTATCTTTTATAATTGGGTATCCTTGTTTTTCGTCATATTCAGTAAGTGTTCTTGTAAGATTTAGATCGGAGATTTTTGAATTATTGATATCTTTATGCAAGTGATCGCCCATAAACTCTCGAACAAATTGATTTTTAGGATGCTCTTGGAATCCTTCAGGTGTGTCAATTTGTTCAACACGACCATCATTTAATAAACAAATACGATCTCCTAATTTCATTGCTTCTTGTATATCGTGTGTTACAAAAATAATTGTCTTTTTAATTTTCGTTTGTAATTCTAATAAATCATCTTGTAATTTTTCTCTACTAATGGGGTCTAACGCACTAAAAGGTTCGTCCATTAATATTACTGGAGGATCAGCTGCTAATGCTCTTACCACGCCTACACGTTGACGTTGTCCTCCCGATAATTCATCTGGTTTACGATCTCGGTATGTATTTGGATCTAATCTAACCATATCTAATAATTCATCTACACGTCGATGAATATCTTTGTCTTTCCACTTTTTCATTTGAGGAACTTGTGCGATATTTTCTTTAATCGTCATATGTGGAAATAATGCGATTTGTTGTAGTACATATCCAATATCCCAACGCATCTCATAAACTGGATAATCACTCACTGGCTTATCTTTAAAATAAATGTATCCTTCACTTAACGATATTAATCGATTAATCATTTTTAAAGTAGTTGTTTTTCCACAACCTGAAGGTCCGATTAAAATAAAAAATTCTCCTTCATTAATCTTAAAACTCACATCATCAACTGCAACATTCGTTCCATAACGTTTTGTTACATTTTTAAACTCTATCATCTTGTCACCTTCATTTCCTTCACATCACTATAAAATTTATATTGCTTATTTTCTATTAAATCATGTTTATTGATAAATTCATACTTAATAGATTTAAATACTAATTATTTTTTAACAATAAAAAATAAAACAACTTAAAACATTTTTCTAGCTTCTAAGTTGTTTTATTAAGTCATATTTAATTTTTTGTTAGATATTCGTTTTATATGATTGGATTGTTTCAAGAAATTTAGGACAATAATGTTTTAACTTATAGCTTCCTACACCATCTATCGCAATCATTTCTTGTTTAGATTCTGGTTTACGTTTAGCAAACTCTTCCAATGTATAGTCAGAAAAAATACTCACAGGCGCAATATTCAACTTTTCACTTAATTGACGGCGAACTTCTACTAATTCACTATATAAAGCACGATCAACGCCTTCTATTGTATTAATGAAAACTTTTTCCTTACTTTTATGTTTAAATGGCGTCGTATACACTGTGACGTCATTATTCAATAATTCTTTCACACTTTCATCACACGTTAGAATTTCATTATATTCATTTAAAAAGCCTTTAAACCGTAACTCATCAATTAAATGACTTAACTCTGAAGTAGTATAGTCTTTCATCAATCCATGTGTTGTAAGTTGATGATAATGATTGTATTTAATATAATCACTTAATTCTCCACGTAACACTTGAATAATAACATGATAGTTTTCTTGTTGACGCATGCGTGCGATACAACTAATAATCATTTTTGCTTCATTGGTCATGTCATAAGTTTTATTTTGTTGAATGCAATTACTACATTGACCGCATTCCTCTAGACGCGCATTCGGTTCAAAATAATGTACAATTGTCGCTTCTAAGCACTTTTTCGTTTTAGTATACTGAATCATTTTAGTTAGTTTCTCGCCCATTTTATCTTTATAATCATCATCTGCTTGCGAAACAGTAATAAAATATTCATGTAATCCTTTATCTCTTTCACTAAATAATAAAATACATTCACTTTTTAAGCCATCTCGTCCTGCACGACCCGCTTCTTGATAGTATGATTCAAGATCTCCAGGCATGTTGTAATGAATAACATAACGAACATTAGATTTATCAATACCCATTCCAAATGCATTTGTTGCGATAACAACTTTAATACGATCGTATACAAAGTCATTTTGAGCTTCTTCTCTTTCTTTATTTGTTAAACCTGCATGATAAATAGCAGAAGCAATATTTATAGATTCTAGAGATTCTTGTAATTCTTCTACTTGTTTACGTGTAGAACAATAAATAATACCTGCTTGATCTTTATGAGCTTTAGCATATTCAATAACAAAGTTTTGTCTTTGATATGTCGGATTTACTTTAAAAATGAGATTACGTCTTTTGGTACTTGTTTTAATTTCATCTTCTTTTCGGATATTTAATTTTTCCATAATATCCTGTTGAACTTCGGCCGTAGCTGTAGCTGTAAGAGCTACAATCGTAAAATCTTGAGGTAGTGTAAACACTTTGTTTATGACGCTTTGATAACTAGGTCTAAAATCATGTCCCCATTTTGAAATACAGTGAGCCTCATCAAATGCAATTAAGTTAATATCAATTTGACTAAGCAACTTTAAAAAATAGTTACTTTCAAAACGTTCAGGTGCCACATATAAAAATTGAATGCCTTCAGTGATTAACTTATTTTCAATCTCAGATTGTTGTTTTTTATTTAAACTACTATTTAGATAGGCTGCTTTGATACCCATTGCTTTTAACTGATCCACTTGGTCTTTCATTAAAGAAATCAATGGACTTATTACTATCGTTGTACCACCTAACATTAAACCAGGCACTTGATAACATATTGATTTACCACCACCTGTAGGCAAGACACCTAATACATTATGATGATTTAATATTTTAGAAATTATCTCTTTTTGACCTGGTCTAAACGTATCATAACCAAAATAATGTGACAAAGTTGCTTCCATACTTACATTCCCCTTATTGCTCTTTTATTTCTTCTAATTCACTCCATCTCGTGATGTCTACATCATATGACTGCTCTAGATGTTCTTTTTCTTCATTTAATTCTTTTATTTTAGCGTAATCAGCGCTCGCTTCTACCATTTCAGCATCAATTTGCTCTAGTCTATGTTCTGTCGTTTCAATACGTTCCATTAGGGCTTCATATTCCCGTTTTTCTTTATAAGACAGTCCCGTCTTTTTACGAATGTTTGATTTAGTTTTAGGTTGTTGAGCTTGTTTTTCAAGTGTATCCTGTCGATCTTTTTCTTTTTTATAGGCCTCATAATCTTCGAATGTTCCAATAATACGTTCTAATTGGCCATCGTGAATGTACCAATATTCTTGTGCTACTTTGTTTAAAAAATAACGATCATGACTTACAGTAACTACTGACCCTCCGAATGTACTAATGTAGTCTTCTAAAATTGTTAATGTTTCAGTATCAAGATCATTGGTTGGCTCATCAAGTAACAGAACATTAGGTTGATGAACAAGCAATCTCAATAAATATAATCGTTTTTGCTCTCCACCTGATAATTTATAAATCTTTTTACCATGAGCAGCACTCGGAAATAGAAATCGCTCTAACAATTGAGTAACTGAAACTGAAGTACCATCTTTTTCTTTTGCCACTTCACTTTCTTCTCTCAAATAGTCAATCATACGTATATCACTATCCAAAGTTTCTTCTGTTTGTTTAAAATAAGCTATTTTTACAGTTTGGCCAACTTTTAATTCTCCAGAATAATCAGTATCATCTTGATTTAAAATATTTAACATTGTCGTCTTCCCTGCACCATTTGGGCCAACAATACCAATTCTTTGACCACTTTGAATGATTTCTGTTACATCTTTGAATAATATTTTATTTTGAATCTTTTTCGTTAAATGATCTAACTCAAATACTTGTTTGCCTAATCTAGAATAAGCAAGATTGAGTTGACCTTTATCTTTTTGATGATGAGATTGAACTTCTGTCTCTAAATCATTAAATCGATTAATTCGAGCTTGTTGTTTTGTCGTTCTTGCTTTTGCGCCTGTACGCATCCATGCAAGTTCTTGTTTATAAAGTGCTTTTTGCTTTTCTTGTTGTTTTTGTTCAATCACTTCATTTTCAGCTCTCATTGCAATGTAATCTTCATAGTTTCCTGGATAAGATTTAAGTTTTCCTCTATCTAATTCCACAATACGTGTAGCAATCTCATTTAAAAAATAGCGATCATGTGTCACAAATAAAACTGTATGTGGATATTGCTTAACATAGTTAATTAACCAATTAATTGATTCAAAGTCTAAATGGTTTGTAGGCTCATCTAACAATAACAAATCAGGTTGTTCAATAAGCGTCTTAGCTAAGACAACACGTTTTTGTTGTCCGCCTGATAATTCTTTAACTTTTTTAGTCGTATGATTAATACCTAATTTTGATAAAATAGTTTTAATTTCAGCATTGTAATCCCATGCATGGTGTTGATCCATAAGTTCTTGAGCTTCCATCATTTTTTTAAAATTCGCATCGTTTTGATGTTCTGTATATATAGTCACAGCTTCTTCATATGTTTTAATAATACGTAACGTATCTGTATCGGAACTTAGAACAGCTTGAAACACTGTCATATCACCATCTAAATGTTGCTTCTGTGAAGAATAACGAATACGATACTGATTAGGATGAGTTATATCGGCTGAAAAATCTTCATCTAAACCACCAATGACTTTTAATAAAGTACTTTTACCAGTACCATTTATACCTACAAGTCCAATTTTTTCATGTTCAGAAATAGAAAGATTTAAGTCATCAAAAATAACTTTATCAGCATATGATTTATTTAGTTGTTCTATTTTATACGCTTCCATATTTTTACTTCCTTTTTAATATCGAAATTTCAATATATTTCTGATAAGCTTAATTCAGTTCTATATATTATACACCTTTTTAATGCTAAATGATATAAGGAGAAAATAGATGTGATAGACTTTTTCGAAAATTTACCACCTTATCTTCAAGCACTTATTGCTGGTATTATCACTTGGTTATTAACTGCTTTAGGTGCTGCATCAGTCTTTATTTTTAAGACTGTAAACAAAAAAATTCTAACTTCTATGCAAGGTTTTGCCGCTGGAATTATGATTGCTGCAAGTTTTTGGTCTTTATTACAACCTTCCATTGATTATGGTACAAATGGTCATTTACCTGCTTGGTTACCTGCTGCGATTGGTTTTATTCTAGGTGGTGTGTTTATTAGAGGACTTGATGCAGTCATTCCACATATACACCAAAAAATCGGTGATAAAAGTCAATATCGAGAAGGCGTTAAAACTTCTTTAAGTAAAAATGCTTTACTAGTATTAGCTATCACTTTACACAATATTCCTGAAGGTTTATCAATCGGCGTAGCATTTGGTGGAATTGCAACTGGAAATGGACAAGCTACCTTTTTTGGAGCCCTTGGTTTAGCAATTGGTATTGGTATTCAGAATATTCCAGAAGGAGCTGCTTTGTCTATGCCGATTAGAGCCGCTGGTGCAACACGTTTTAAAGCATTTAATTATGGTCAAGCATCAGCAATAGTAGAACCTATTTTTGCAACTATAGGTGCCATTGCAATTATTTTTATCACTCCAGTACTACCTTATGCATTAGCTTTTGCAGCAGGAGCAATGATTTTTGTAGTTGTAGAAGAGCTTATTCCTGATTCTCAATCGGGTAATAATACAGATTTAGCTACATTAAGCTTAATGCTTGGTTTTGTAATAATGATGATATTAGACGTATCATTAGGATAATTAAATTAAAGAATAGGCCTGAGACATAATAAATTGTCTTAGGCATTTTTAATATATTGGCAG
>NZ_KV813756.1:26835-45364 GCF_001813735.1 Staphylococcus sp. HMSC068C09 | reverse complement strand
TTGTCTTAGGCATTTTTAATATATTGGCAGTCAATTCTAGTCTCGGGACTCCAACATAAAAATTTTCAATAAGAAAGTCTACGTCTAACGCAAGTTAAGAATGCGTTACCACAGTAAAACGAGGAATTCAAAATGAATTCTGTCCCACTCCCTTTCTTTTTTGTTTATTTTTAATGCAACGATAAAAAACCCGTAGATAAAACTTATCTACGGGCATTTAATATAGAATATTGATTTTACACACTCTCTAATATTGAATTATTTTTGATTTCCATAAGGACCTATTTTGTAGTCATATTTTGACGGATTAATTTTTTTGAAATCTGGATTATTGTAGAATCTGAATAGGTCACCATTTAATACGTCGTCACTCATTTCTAAATCTTTTTCCACCTGTTTCTTATTTTTTTCTAAATCTTTAGGTGGCGTTGTTATTAATTCATTATTTTTATTTGAATATACTTTACCATTCACAAATTTATAATCTTTTGTGATGAAATCACCATTACGGAATGGAATCACATCATTATGATCTTTAGATAACATATCTGTACCCAACATTAAATAATTCTTCGAGTCAATACCAACTAAATTTAAAATAGTAGGCATAACATCCACTTGTCCAGCATATGTTTCATCTACAGTCCCATTTTTGCCAGGAATTTTTAACCAGAAGCCAGTACGATTTAAATCTGTAAATTTAGCTGGTGTAATTTGCTCACCCAGTAATTTTTCCATTGCATTGTTATGGTTTTCAGAAATACCATAATGGTCACCGTAAATCATAATAACTGAATCATCATATAACCCTTTAGTTTTCAAATCATTAATATACTGTTCTAAAGCTTGATCTAAGTAATGCGCCGTTTGAATATATCCATCTACAGTAGAATCGCCTGTATTCGGCTTATCAATACTTGCATCTTCTGAATTTAAAGTAAATGGATAATGGTTAGTTAATGTAATTAAATGGGAATAAAAAGGTTGTTTCATTTTAGATTGATATTCTGCTGATGCTTTAAAGAAAGGTTTATCTTTTAACCCTAAATTCACGACATTTTCATCCGACATATCATAATATGTTGCATCGTAAAATTTATCTATACCAAAATGTTTATAAATTTGATCACGGTTCCAAAATGTTTTGTAATCCCCGTGCATAACATCAGAAGTGTAACCTTCTTTTTGATCTAAAATTGCTGGTAAAGATTGATATGTGTTATCTCCTTTTAATGAATACGCAGATCCTTGAGGTAAACCATATAAACTATTATCCATTGTAAATTCTGAATCAGAAGTTTTACCTTGTCCTGTTTGATGGAAGAAGTTTGGATAATATCTAAAGTCATCGTTACCAGTTGATAATTTATTTAAGAAAGGTGTAACTTCCTTACCATTTACTTTTTTATTAATTAAAAATGTTTGAAAACTTTCTAAATGTATTTTTATGATATTTTTCTTCTTAGCAATACCATAATATTCAGGGTTTGGTTCCGTATTTTTTTGTTTCGTATAATTTAAAACACGAGTTAAATCATCTTCAGAAGCCAATGCTTTTTGTTGATTGTTTTGAATCGTTTTAACACCATCATATACAGTAAAATTATATGGTCCTAAATATTTAACTAAATATTTGTGATCAAATGTACGAGTTAATAATTCAGGTCGATCAGTTTCAGCAAAAGCTAAGTTTAAAAAGAACAATGCAATTGATGCTGCCATCACTACTGGTACAAACTTTTTACTAAATACACGTTTGTCTAACCAACTTCGTTTAAAAATTAAAATAAACAGATATACAATCGTATCTAAGAAATACACAAAGTCATACCATTTAAAAGAGGCACTTACTGCGCCCCCCATCGATTGAACGTTACTCGCTTGATTTAATGTACTAAACGTTAAAAAGTCTGAGAAGAACCTAAAATAAACAACATTAGCATAGAGTAAAAATGTTAATAAGAATCCTCCAATAAAAATAAACCAATATGCTTTCTTACCTTTAAAGAACAAAAAGATACTTAAAATAAGCGCGATTAAACTATATGGATTCATCAATAGTATTAAATTTTGAACTAATCCTTTAACACCTAAAGAAAAATCTACATAGTATGAGAAATACGTTTTCAAGGTTACTGTAAATACAGTCATTAAGAAAAACGCAAAAAGACTTATTTTTCTTTTGTGTAAACTCATGAATGTTTCCTCCGTTTATAGTTATTCAAATACGGCCATTTACAAATGCTATTTTTAAAATTTAATATATTTTTAAAACAATAAAATTTTTAATTATCATTTAATAAAAGAACACTTTTTATTACTACATTTAATTGTTAACTATTTATTAAAAAAATATGAATTTTGTAATATTTTTGTAATAATACTTCATAGTTCAATATATAAATATAAAGTATTTTTACTTATTTATCAAGAAAAAGCTCAAGTTCAGCCTTCCCATTTATATACCTAATCATTTCTAAATTGTTAAACTTATTGATATATTATAACGCCTAATCTATTCAATTTAATCAGACTATAGTCCTATACCTTTACATTAAAAAATATCATTAAAATATTAATGTTCAATATTTTGATGATATTTTTTATTTTAACATTTCTAATTGCATTCGAAATTCGATACCATGAAATAATTGATTCGTCCAATTACTAAACTTAACAGTATTTTTTTCAGCCGTTTCAATATCTATAAATTGAAATTTCAAACGAGATCCTTGTGGTTTTTGAGCTAGTTTAGTCAAATGATAGCTTGCTATAGTACCTATTTGTGGATAACTTCCAATCGTATAATGATCATTTAATAAAATAATAGGTGTACCATCACGTTTTACTTGAATAGTGCCCTTTTTTACTGGTTGATACTCAGGCATGTCTTCATAATATGCTTTGATACTAGGACCCTCTAGTAACATCCCTACACGATTAGACTTATTCGTTACTTTGTACTCTCCATGTATAAATGTTTGTTGTATATCAGTATCAAAATCATTTGTTCCTTTATTAGCAATGACGTGAAATACATCAGAAACATAATTAAACGATAAAGCATAACCATCAATTCCCCAACTTGTTGTTCGCTGATGTGCTAAATTTTCCAAAAGTTTACGGTGTCGTGATGTATAATCACGTTTCATTTCAATTTCATCGCCTTCTTGAAGTGTTCTTCCATGAAATCCTCCAACACCAATATTTAAATCTGTTGAAGTTGAATTTAACCAAGAATCTAATTTAAATCCTCCCCCAATAGCTAAATAAACACGAGATGTTGTACTCGTTTCTTTGAAAGACAATACTTCTCCTTTTTCTACTAAATACAATTTATAAGGTTTAATTTTCATATTTTCTGTACACGCTTCAAAGTGATGACCTGTTAAAGCAATTAAAGTAGGCTCTGTGAATCTAATTTTCGCCATAATATGTGTCATTTCTAAAGTTGCTTCGTTTTTATCATTTGCTACAAGACGATTCGCAATTTCATGTCCTAATATATCTAATGCACCGCCTGGTATGACTCCCTCATATTCATACCCTTGGCGTCCAAAGTCTTGGAATGTGCTAAAAAGTCCAGGTTTTTCTATTATGATTGACATTATTTAAAATCTCCTAATTCAGCATCATTTGGATTTTTAGGATGAAATAAGACATTATCTCCTAATTTTAATAAATTAAAGTGATCGCGCTCTGGTGAAAATAATTTAATTGGGGTATAGCCAATGACTAACCAATCGTTATAAGTATCCGTCGTTACAATGCCACATTTTTTCCCTTCAATAATGACAGAACCTGCCGGCACTCTTTTTTTCTTCTGACTTGTGTGATTAACATATAATTTTTCATTCATTCCTGTTAAATAAGGAAAGCCTGGAGAGTATCCCATCATAGAGACAAAGTAATGTGATTTTGAATGAAGTTGAATAAATTCCTCTTTGGATAGACGATAGTATTTTAATAGAGCCTCTAAATCAGGTCCAAACTGATCACCATAAACCACAGGAATATTATGAAAATGACACGCTGTTTGTTTATTTTCGATATGTTCTAATTCAGTTTGAATTGAATTTACAAGTGCCTTCATATATTGAAATGGCGATGAAATATTATAATGTTTAATCATATCTCGAGCATCATAACAAATCATCATACTAGATTCTGTAGGTACAATATCAGTGATGAAAGGTAAGTCTTTATTTAATAAATGTGTACGTACAGCAATTAAATTTTTAGTTACATCTTCAGCGACTTCTTGTTCAATATCTATAATAATCGCTTGATCTCCTTGACTATAAATTTTCATTATTGCACCTCTTATTACATTCTAAATTATTTGAATCTATTTTATTGATGATAAAATAAATTTAATAAATGCGTAGCATATGGCATGATGGATTGAATTAAAAGATATACTAGTACAAATTGAAACAACACAGTCATTGTTCCTACAATACGCGGTAGCATAATTAGATTATGCTTCAAATATCGATTGATTATATATTTACTTAAACTATTGAGTAATACGATAAGTATTAACCATAATAATGCCATAACTTTCTCCATTATTAACTAAATTAAATTTCACAATATCTATCAATTGTATTTTATATATAAATAGATACCTGAGCAACTTCACGTAGACTATTCAGTAAATAAACTTCTACTTCTTCATTTTCCAGTTTTATTATTAATTCATCTTTAGTGTAATCTTTCACCTTAAGTTTATGATTTTTTAATAAACTTTCTCTCATACATCCTCGTAAAAAATCTTTATTATATCGTGGCGTATAATAGTTTCCATTTTCTTTAATCATAATATTTCCAATATCAAATTCTAAAATTTTGCCACTATCATCATACAGTAGTATCAAATCTGTTTCATGATTATGCGTTAAATGTGCTCTTTCTGTTGTTTTATTTATAATGAATTTTTGTGGATAATCACTGTTAGATTTTTTAAAACGTGCAGTAAAAATGTCTTTAGAAGATAATGGCTGAATAACGTGAGTGAATTGTCCGTCTTTATCAATTTCTACTTTCAAACGATATAAGCGGTCATTATAATTTTGTTTTAATTTTTCAATATAACTATACCAAGCATTCTCTGAAAACTGAAAACCTAATTGTGAACAAGAATGACATAGTCGACGCGTATGATAGTTTAACCTTGGTATATGACCATGATTAAGTTGCATTGTTTCAAATAATTTCAATCATAACTCCTCCAATATTTTGGTTTTGTCTCGAAATTCTTGAATTTCATTTAATGGAACAGAATCAATGGTAATTCCCGCACCTACCCCGTAAAGAGCCATATTATTTCGATATTCTACTGTTCTAATTGGAATGTTAAAAATCATTTTATCATCTGGTAACAATAAACCTATTGTGCCGCAATAAATATATCTTGGACTGGTTTCTAAGTGTTTGATATAAGTCATTGTACTTTGTTTAGGCGCACCAGTGATCGATCCACATGGAAACATTGCTGTTAAAATCGAATGAAGAGATATAGCATCTTCTAGTTGCCCTGTTACCATACTTGTCATTTGATATACGGTTTGATACGTTTCAATAAAGAACAATTTATAAACCTCGATGGTTCCAGTTTTTGAAATCCTTGACATATCATTACGTAATAAATCAACAATCATTACATTTTCTGCTCTATCTTTATGAGAATACATTAATTTTTCATAATTCAACTGATCTTCTACACTAGTTTTCCCACGTGGCATTGTTCCTTTCATCGGCTTACTAACAATCACGTTTGCTTTATCGTTAAATGTACCTTTTTGAAAAAATAACTCTGGAGAAATTGACGCAACTTTTACTTCTTCAGTATCTAATAAAGCTGTATAGCTACCGTTATTGTTGTGAGTTAAATAGGTATATAACATTGAAATAGGATAATGCACTTTACTGGATAAACGAGTAGTATAGTTAACTTGATAAGTATCTCCTTCTGTAATAGCTTCTTGTATTTTAATAATTTTTCTTCTCATTTGTTCGTCACTTTCTTGGAATTGAAAGTGATGTACTGAATGATATTGTATATTGTCCTTATTATTATCAGAATTTAAGGGTTGATTAAAAGCGTATGCAGCAGCATATACTTCTTTTTCTATTAAGTGATACGTTTCTAATTGATTATTAAAAAATGGCGCTGATTCATAAGTTAAATATAACGCTACATAATGCCCCTTTTTCTGTTGTTCTTCAGCAAATTGAATAACTTCACCTACTTCTTCTAAAGAATAGGCAATTGATTTTGAAATATATTGATCAAATCGCAATTGATAATTGATGTAGTCATCTTCATTAGTATAATAACGGTAATTAAACGTAATATTCATGTGTTTTTCCTACTCTCTCTATAAAGTATTGAATCTGCTGATGACCATATTCACTTAATATAGATTCAGGATGATACTGTACTGCAAAAATAGGTAGTGTATCATGTTCAAATGCCATCATAATACCTTCATTATTTGTAGCTGTAATATTTAATTGAGAAGGTAATTGTTGCCTATTAGCAATTAAAGAATGATAACGCATGACATTAAAATTTTGAGGTAACTGTTTGAAAAGTCCTTTACCTGTATGCATTATAGGTGTTGTATGACCATGAACGGGCTTTGGCCCATGCATAATTTCCCCTCCATAATATTCATAGATGAGTTGAAACCCTAAACAGATACCTAATATAGGCACCGATGAGGCGTATCTATCTAAAACGCTTTTCAAAATTGGATAGTCACTTGGTTTTCCCGGACCTGGAGATATGACAATAGCTTCAATTGTTAATTCTTCAAGTAATGCTACAGTCACTTCTGTTACCTTTATTACCTTTACACAATGAGAAGTTTTTGTTTTTATGTAATCAATCAAGTTATATGTAAATGAATCATTATTATCTATGACTATAATCATAATTATTTCCAACCTTCAAAATAATATATTAAAATACAATTTTATATAAGCGCTTTTTTTAATATTCTATAAACTAGCACTTGATTTTAAGATATGAATATATTAAGCTATCTATCGTATAATTCGAATATAAAGAGGTTCCTAGCTGAAACCCTCTATAAAAAACTAGACCTTTGTAGAAATATTTATATAAGCTTTTTAATGTACATATGTTCTACATCTTTTAAGTCTATCTTTTTATAGAGATAGGCTTTTTTTATATTTTATATCCAATGTTTTCATTCTATTTCATCATAAATTAAAAATATTAACTTTTAAAGGAGAAACGTTATGCCAAACAGTGTTTTGAATTCTGAAAAAGCAATTGTTGTGTTTAGTGGTGGTCAAGATAGTACAACCTGTCTTTTCTACGCCAAAAGACATTTTAAAGAGGTTGAACTTGTCACATTCAATTATGGGCAAAGACATAATACAGAAATCGAAGTAGCTTCTAAAATAGCAAAAGATCAAGGGTTGAAACACCATATTTTAGACATGTCTTTACTATCTCAACTTACTCCAAATGCATTAACAAAACATGACATGAAAATTGAGACAGGAGAAGATGGTATACCAAATACTTTTGTACCTGCTCGTAATTTATTATTCTTGTCATTTGCTGGAGCTCTTGCTTATCAAGTGAATGCGAAACACATCATTACGGGTGTATGTGAAACAGACTTCTCTGGTTACCCAGATTGCCGAGATAGTTTTATTAAATCTATGAATGTCACACTTAGTTTATCTATGGATAGAGACTTTGTTATTCATACACCCTTAATGTGGTTAGATAAAACGCAAACTTGGGAACTCAGTGATGAATTAGGTGTCCTCGATTATGTGCGCCACAATACGCTTACATGCTACAACGGTATTATTGGAGATGGATGCGGAGAATGTCCAGCTTGTAAATTAAGACAACGTGGACTTCATCAATATTTAGAACAAAAAGGAGATGCGTCATTATGATACAACAAGTTTATCCTACAGTGAATCACCCTTATACATTTGAATTAAATAAAGATTTCAATTTTTCTGCGGCACATTTTATTCCTAGTGAAGATGCTGGAAAATGCATGAGAACACATGGACATACTTATTTTGTTAACTTAACTATTGTTGGAGATACACTCGACCATAATGGATTTTTAATTAATTTTAGTGAATTAAAACGATTGGTCCATGACCAATTTGATCACTATTTATTAAATGATTTACCTCAATTTAAAGATAAAAGTCCTTCTACTGAAATTGTGGCACAGACAATTTTTGAAATCGTACAAGCTCATCTTAACGAGTATGACAATAAACCTAAATGTGTACAAGTGTATTTACGTGAAACACCATCAAGTTATGTTGTCTATCGTCCAAAGGAGAATAAATAATGCCTTCAAAAATACCAGTTTTAGAAATTTTTGGTCCTACTATTCAAGGAGAAGGACGAGTTATAGGACGAAAAACAATGTTTGTCCGCACAGCAGGATGCGATTATCGTTGTAGTTGGTGCGATTCCGCCTTTACGTGGGATGGTAGCGCTAAAGATGATATAGAGTTATTAACTGCTCAAGACATTTATGATCGTTTAAAAGAAATTGGCGGTAATCAATTTGATCATGTCACTATTTCTGGAGGTAACCCTGCATTAATCAAAGGAATTCAAGATTTAGTAGATTTATTTGAAGAAAAAAATATTTTTACGGCATTAGAAACCCAAGGCAGTAAATTTCAACCTTGGATGCGACAAATTAACGATTTAACAATTAGTCCTAAACCGCCTAGCTCTAATATGGTGCCTAATTTAGAAATATTAGATGATGTCATAGAACAATGTATACCATCAACATTGAACTTGAAAGTAGTTGTTTTTGATAAAGAAGATTATCAATTTGCTAGAATGATTCATCATCGTTATCCTAATATTCCATTTTATTTGCAAGTAGGAAACCCTTATTTAGATGATGATGTTGAACATCATACCGAAAAATTACTTGGTCGCTATGAAACCCTTGTAGACACAGTAATGAATAGCAGTGATATGAATCACGTGTATGTTTTACCTCAGTTACATACATTGTTATGGAGTAATAAGAAAGGTGTATAATTAGTAAATTATAATAGAATATTATTTATTAAGTGTTTTGAAATGATTAAGTTTATTTTAATTGCTATAATATTTTAATGAACTACACACACGTGATAGGAGTACACCATGATTATATATGTATTTATTAATATAGCCATTACAATATGTGTTCTGGGTTTTGATTTATATCGGCATCATTTCAAACAACTAACGTTTAACTCCGTTCTATTATCCATTGTTATCAATGCTATTATTAATAGTATTGTGATTGAAAAGTTCAATTTTATAACATTTGCTTCAATTATATTTTTCTTAAGTTGGACAATCTTACAATATTATTTAAATCGTAAACATATATACTTAATGATTTCAGAGTATAAATCTCTTGCATTCATTTTTGCAATTATGATTAGTTGCTCATTATTTATCACTTTTGAATCTAGCGATCAATCAGTCTATATGTCTATCCCTTATTTAGCTCCAGCTATATTTATCGTAGGCTTAAGCATTGATTTCATAAGTACTTTTTCAAAAAATGAAATGAATCATCTTAAATTTTTGAGTAAGCTACAACATCCTATTATGATTGGTCATACAATTATTATTATTTCAATTATACTTTTGACCTTATTAACGTCATTTTGGTATATCTTCATAATTATTTATGCTTTATTTGATATATATTTATTGTGGCAACTCAAACATAATCATATTGAAAATGACTTAAAAAAATAAACATGTAAGAAGCTATGATGTAAGAGCTTTTACATGTTTATTTTTTATTGATAAATTTTTTCTTTTTCTGCAACTACTTTTTCAATAGGTGCTTTTAAATTGGAAGCTTCTACAATATATTTTGGTCTTTGTTTTACTTCGTAATAAATTCGCCCAATATATTCGCCAACGACACCAATAGACATTAACTGAATGCCACCTAATAACAATACAGCTGCTATTGTTGTAAAGTAACCCGGATGATTAATTCCATTCATTAAAATGCCTATTAACAAATAAATAATATAAATGATGCTTAATCCAAAGATAAACATTCCAAGATATATCATTGCTCTCAGTGGTTTATTATTAAATGATATTAATCCATCAATCCCATAATTTAATAACTTGGTAAAAGTCCATTTAGATTCTCCAGCTTCTCGTTCTACATTTTTATAAGTAAAAATCTTTGTATTATATCCTATCCATTCAAATAACCCTTTAGAAAATCGATTATATTCATTTAATGAAACAATCGATTTAACTGCACGTTGACTTAATAATCGAAAATCTCCTACACCATCACTAAATTTAATATCTTCGACAAAGCTATTAATGAGCTTATAGTACAACTTTGACATTGTTTTACGTGCAACATTTTCACCACTACGATCTCGTTTAGCGACAACTTGATCAAACCCTTGTTGATACATTTCAACCATTTTAGGTATAAATTCCGGAGGATGTTGTAAATCTCCATCAATCATTACGACTGCATCAACATTCACACTGTGTTGAAAACCAGCAATCATTGCTGCTTCTTTACCAAAATTTCGACTGAAAGAAATATATTTAACATGTTCATCGTATTCCGCTAAATGTTGTATATGCTCAATCGTATTATCTTTACTACCGTCATCAATAAATAACAAGTCATAATAATAACGACGAGTTTTACTATTCTCCGTCAAAATTTCAGTCAATCTATCGTAAGTTTTTTTTACGACTTTACCTTCATTGAAGCAAGGTATAATGACTCTGATTTTCATCTAATTACATCCTTTTCTACATTCTTTCCAATATTGTATCAATAAAATCAATAAACATTCTACTAATAACCATGTAATTAACAAATAATTAACATTAATTCCAGCTTTTGTAATAATTTAAACTATATTATTTTAAATCACCTATTGCTACATCATCTGGATCTTTACCTTGACGTGCATTTCTATTTAAACTATCAATTTCCGCAATCTCAGTAAGTTCTAAATTAAAGTCAAAAATATCATAATTTTCACGAATACGAGATGGCGTTTTTGATTTAGGAATAATAATTCTGTCATGGGCTAGATGCCAACGTAATACAATTTGTGCTGGTGTTTTGTCATATTGTTCTGCTAATTTTGTAATTACTGGATCATCTAATAATCCTCGATTTCTCATAAGTGGCATCCAAGCTGTAACAGTAATATCATGTTTATCACAATAATCTTGTACATCTTGTTGATTAAAATAAGGATGAACTTCTATTTGATTAATTTGAGGTACAATAGTTGTCTCTTTCATCAATGTTTCTAAGTGATGGGGTTTAAAGTTACATACACCAATCGCTTTAATTTTACCTTCATTATATAATTTTTCTAATGCTTTATAAGATTCAATATATAAGCCATCTTTTTCACATGGCCAATGAATTAAATATAAATCTAAATAATCCAATCCTAAGTTTTCTAAAGATTTATTAAAATATTCTAATGTATTATCATATCCTTGATAATCATTCCATAATTTAGAAGTAATAAATACGTCTTCTCTCGCAATATCACTGTTGTTTAAAGCTTTACCTAGTGCTTGTTCATTACCGTAAAAATAAGCAGTATCAAATGCACGATATCCCGCTTCTAATGCTGTTTGTACTGCGGTTTCCATCTCATCATCTTCCATTTTATAAACGCCTAGTCCTACTTTAGGCATTGGGTAACCATTATTTAACACTTGTGTATCATTTATCATTTATGCCACATCCTATTCAATATATTTTTTCAACTAAAAATTAACATAACTTAATTTCTTTTACGCATACAAATAAAGACACTTAGGTTTACATACCCAAGTGCCTTTATTTTTATTCATCCGATTCATGTTTATGATCGTGATTGTCTTCTTCCTCTTCATCACTAATCACAGGTCTTGTTTCATTAAATTGGTATTTAAGTACAACCCATACCAATTGGTGATTATCCATTTCAGAAACAATCCATCGATCGTATTTTGTATCTATATAATCTTCAACTTGAAGATTAGTATTGTGTGCTTGTAACCATCCACCTATTGTATCGATATCTTCAGAATCTTCAAAAGTGATATCAAATTTTTCATGTAAATCATCAAGTAAGACACGTCCGTTAATTTGATATATATCTTCCTCTAATTTAACAATATCATTTATTTCATCATCATCAAATTCATCTCTGATTTCACCGACAATCTCTTCAAGAATATCTTCCATTGTTAAAATACCGGCAGTACCACCATATTCGTCAATAATAAGACTAATATGAACATGTTCACGTTGCATTGAAACTAATGCATCGCTAATACGAGTTGTTTCTGAAATCATAGGTAATTCATGAATATAATTAGAGATTTTAATTGTTCTACCTGAAGCATATTCTGTTAAAAATTCTTTTACATTAATAAAACCTTTTATATGGTCTTTATCCCCATCTTCAGTAATTGGATAACGTGTAAATTGATGTTCTTTAATCGTGTCAAGTAATTCGTCAACATTAAATGGTTCGTTTAACGTTACCATTTGTGTACGTGGAACCATGATATCTTTCGCATGTCTTTCGTCAAATGAAAAGATATTTTGCATGTAATTCAGTTCTGTTTGATTAATTTCTCCACCATTATAACTATTATTAATAATGATTTTAATCTCTTCCTCAGACATTGCATCTGCTTGCGCATCAGGGTCAACACCAAGCATTCTAATAATTACTCGTGCCGAACCATTCATTAACCATATTAATGGCTTCATGACATTACCAAAATAATATAATGGTCTAGCATAAGTTAATGCTAATTTTTCAGTATGTTGTATTGCTATTGATTTAGGTGCTAACTCACCTAACACTACATGTAAATAAGTTACAACAATAAACGAAATCACAAATGAAATGGTTGTAGTCACTGCACTTGGCAAATGTAATAGATTAAAAAGTGGATGTAATAGTTTTTCGAATGTCGGTTCACCTAACCAACCTAAACCTAAAGATGTAACTGTAATACCAAGTTGACATGCTGATAAATAATAATCAAGATTAGCAATCATCTTTTTAACAATTTTTGCACTTCCATTACCTTCATCAGCAAGTTGTTCAATTCTTGTTGAACGTACTTTTACTAATGCAAATTCAGATCCAACGAATACGGTTGTTAAAGCGATTAATAGAAAAAATATTACTAAATTAATTATGGTCACTGTTTCCAATTAGTTCCCTATTTCTAGGGATTCACCTCCAAATATTATGTGTCTCTAATGAGTAACACGAATTTAATACGTCATACTTATCACCGTTATAAACGCATGTTAAGACCTTCCCATTAAGACACCCCCAAAAAAATGTATTACTTTAATATTACCATATTTCTATACTAAATGGTTAAATAAGAATAAGAAAGCTTTTAACATTTAAAATCATTTAAAAAGCATTATATAATGATTTTCTTCCTACTATTTCATATATACTTCAATAGTCCTTGTAATAAATTTTTAAGAAAATCAGAGAAATGATATGTGAGGAATTTTTAATTAAATGCTATAAAAGTACAATAATACTCCAGGATGGTTATTTGTTTCTTAAACTCAAATTCCCATTTAAACCTAATCTGTAGTAATAGTCAAGTACATATATATCTATGTCTTTTTAATTATATACTAACTATATAATAAAAGATTGGACAGAATTCGTTAATCCCTTCGATAATGTAACCCCAGCTTTCGTTGAGCGTTGGGTTTCTCAGGAAACCCTTTTTGCTGAGGCCCCAACCCCAGCTTTCGTTGAACGTTGGGTTTCCTAGAAAACCCTTTTTGCTGGCACTCCACCCCAAATTTCTTTGAACATTGCTTTTTTACAAAGATTTCGATGCTAGTACTCCTTGAAATAATCTTGATACTACACGTTTTCAATTCAATGACCAAATATCAATATATAAAAAAATGCCTGAGACAACTCATTATGTCTCAGGCTCATTAAATTAATGTTTATTATTCATCCATAGATTCTGAAGCTTTAATTTCTTGTTCTGTTAATTTTGGTTTCAGTAAACCATAAAGTACTGCTGAAACAAGTGTACCTATAATTAAAGCAATGATAGTTTGGATAATATGACTAAAGTCTGTGGCTGCTATAACGATGATACCACCATGAGGTGCATTAATTCTTGAACCAAGTCCTAATGCAATCGCTCCAGCAACACCTGAACCGACCATCATTGATGGAATCACACGTAATGGGTCAGCAGCTGCAAAAGGTATGGCACCTTCTGTGATGAATGATAGACCCATAACATAGTTAGGTACGATTGAGCCACGTTGCTCTTTTGTAAATTTACGTTTAAAGATAAACATTGCTGTGGCAATTGCTAATGGTGGAATCATACCACCAACCATTGCTGCTGTTATTGGTGCAGCATTACCTTCAGTTAAAGCAGCTGTCGCAAATACATAAGCTGCTTTATTGAATGGACCTCCCATATCAATTGCCATCATAGCTCCAATAACTAATCCTAATAGCATAATGTTAGAACCAGATAAACTATTTAAACCATTTAATAATAGATTGTTTAACCATGCTGCAGGTGGATTAAATACATAAATCATTAATAATCCAGTAATTGTCACACTTAATAGTGGATAAATTAATGTTGGTTTTAAACCTTCAACTGCTTGAGGTAAATTACGAGTAATATATTTGATACCTTGTGTTAAATAACCCGCTAAGAAACCAGCAATAATACCACCGATAAACCCAGAGCCACCAGAAATTGCTAACATACCGCCAACTAGGCCAGCTGCAAAACCTGGTTTATCTGCAATACTACGAGAAATGAAACCAGCTAAGATTGGAATAATTAATGCAAAGGCACTCTTATTACCAATATTCCACAATTGTTCTGCAAACGCATTGTGTTCAGGACTTTTTGGATCAAATGAGTTGGCGCCAAATAAGAATACAATCGCCATTAAGATACCACCAGCAATAACAAGTGGTAACATATTAGAAACACCATTCATTAAGTGTTTATAAAATGCTTTACCTGGACTTAATTTTTCATCATTACTATCTTTATCTGTATTTTTTTGTCCACCATGTGCTTTAAATGGTTTTCTACTTGTATCAAGTGCTGTATTAATTAACTCTTCAGGACGTTTAATTCCGTCTGCTACTGGAACCTCAACTACATTTTTACCATCGAAACGATCTGTTTCTACATGAACATCGGCAGCTACAATAATCCCAGTTGCACGTTCAATATCTTGATGAGTTAAATGGTTTTTAATACCACTTGAACCATTTGTTTCAACTTTTATTTTCACTCCCATTTTTTCTGCTTGTTTTTTCAAAGCATCACGGGCCATATACGTATGTGCAATACCTGTTGGACACGCTGTTACAGCTAAAACGTAAGGTTCGTTAGCATTATCATTCGCTGATGCGCCAGTTGTTGCTTGTGCTTCATCCTCTTGTTCTTGAGCTTCTTTTTCTTCTTCTTTAGTTGCTTCATCATCAGCATCATCAATAATACGAAGTATTTCTTCTTTCGAATTAGCCTGTAATAGATTTTCTCTTACTGTATCGTCCATTAAAATGCCTGACAATTTAGCTAATGCATCTAAATGTGTTTGTGCGCCACCCTCTGGTGCTGCAATCATAAAGAATAAATGCGCAGGTTGACCATCTAAACTTTGATAGTCCACACCTTCTTTTGATTTACCAAAAGCAATCGCAGGTGATGTCACTGCTGCTACTTTAGCATGTGGAATGGCTATTCCTTCACCAATTCCCGTTGTACTTTGTGACTCACGATTATGAATCGCTTCCTTAAATTGAGCTATATCGCTTAATTTACCAGCTGAATCTAATTGATTAACTAATTCATCAATGACGCCATTTTTATCACTAGCTGATAAATCCATAGCAATAGTTTCTTTTGTAAGTAATTCTGTTATTCTCAACTCTATCACTCCCCATCAAGTACAGAAATTGTAACTTGTGACTTGATTTTTTCTATATCTTCTCTTAATGCTAAGTCATCATTAAATGCCGTAGCCGTACCTGAAGCTACTGCTTGGCAAAATGCTTCTTCAAGTGATAGTCCCAACTCAAGACCCGCTACCATACCTGCAACTGTACTGTCACCAGATCCTACTGTATTTACAACTTCACCTTTAGGATTTTGGGCTTTAATACTTCTTGTCTCGTCAACATATATGGCACCATCTCCACCTAAAGAAATAATGACAGATTGAGCTCCATTTTTTACTATTTCTCTACCATACTTAACGACATCTTGATCTGATTTAATTGTGACATCAAACATTTCTTCTAATTCATCTTTATTCGGTTTAATAAATAAAGGATGATATTCTAACACTGTATTAACTAAATCTCTTTCAGCATCCACTACTAATTTTGCACCTGTTTCTTGAGTGATTTTTGCAATTTGAGCATAAGCATCACTCGGAATACTTTTTGGAACACTTCCTGCTACAATGACAGTGTCCTCCTTAGAAGTATGTCTGATCTGATTTAATAATGCTTCAAACTGCTCAGACGTCACATTCGGACCAGGTGCATTAATTTCAGTTTCATCGCCGGATTTTAATTTAACATTAATACGAGTATCTTCATTTACTTTAATAAACTCCGTATTAATATCGCTTTGTTCCAAAATGCTAGAAATAAATTCCCCAGGAAAACCTCCAGCAAATCCTAATGCCGTAGATGAAACATCTAAAGTTTTCAACACGCGAGAAACATTAATACCTTTTCCACCAGCAAATTTGTATGTTTCTCTAGCTCTATTAAGCCCTTTTAGCTCAAATCCATCAGTAAACATGATGTAATCAATAGATGGATTAAATGTCACTGTATATATCATAATTAACCTCCTAAAAAGTGGTATTTCTCTTTGTATTCGTTGTAGCGATTATGATTTCGTAATTGCTCAGATACGATGTACTCAACATGGCAAGTTTTGGTTGAGACATGCGCAAAATATGTTTCATCTAATTTTGAATGGTCTAATAAAACATAAGATGTGGTTGCTTGATGTATTGCTCTTTCTTTAATTAATGCTTCTTTTTCATCGGGTGTGGTTAATCCATGATTCAAATCTAAGCCATTCATACCTATGAAAGCTTTATCAAAACAATAACGTCTTAAAACTTCAAGGGCACTTGCTCCGACAGTAGCAAAAGTGGTAGCTTTTACTTCTCCACCAATCATCAAGGTTTTAATACCTCGATGAAGTAATCTTTCAACGTGAGACAATCCGTTTGTAACCACTACGATATCTTGTGCTTTTATAAATGGAATCATCTCAATTGTAGATGAACCTGCATCCATAAAAATATAATCATTATCTTCAATGAGCTGAGCTGCCTTTCTTCCAATTTCTCTTTTTTCTTTTAGATTTGTAGACAGTTTTTCAGATAAAATAGGTTCTTGGTTTCTATGACTATTAAGTGTTGCACCACCATGAACACGTTGAAGACGTCCAAGTTGTTGTAACTTTGATAAATCTCTTCTTATAGTTGAAGCACTACAACCTGTTCGTTCAATTAACTCTTGGAGTGATAAAAAATCTTTTTTCTTAAGTTCTTGTAAAATTAAACTTTGTCGTTTTTCAGAAATCATCTTTAACACTCCTTTACAACTTTTATTATAGTGTTTACGCTTACATATTTCAATCAAAAATTATCAAAAACGTTCAAAAACGTTCAAAAAAACCGAAAAATTAACAGAGTGTTCACAATGTATATCATTGCTCACTCTGCTAATACATTTAATGTTGAGTAATACGTGCTGTTTGTGCCTGTGTAACTGCAATTAAATCATTAGGTTCAAGTATAATTTGCATGCCTCGTTGACCACCACTCACATTGATTTTGTCTCGTGATAAAGCTGACTCATCAATAATCGTTGGAAACGAATGTTTCATTCCTATTGGAGAACACCCTCCTCTTATATAGCCAGTAACTTTTTTTAAATCATCCATCGGCATCAAATTAAGTTTCTTTTCACCTATGACATGTGCCACTTCTTTTAAATCTAATGTTTCACTAACTGGTATAACACATACAAAATGATCATGATTAGCATTTTCTAACACTAACGTTTTATAAACGTCTTTCACATTCGCATGCACTAATTCCGCAATTGTTTCTCCATCTAAATGTTCTTCACCTATTTCAAATGTATTTACTGAATAATTAATCTTAGCTCTATCAAGCATTCTCATTGCATTGGTTTTCTTATGTTTCAATGTAACACCTCATTTATCTTCTTTATATATCTAATTTTACTACTCTTTGTGACAAATAAAAAATAGAGTAAGATAGAAACCTTTAGATTTCACTTTCTTACTCTGATTTTATATTACATGTTTATTTAACTTAATTTGCAGAAATTATCTCAACTTTACCCACTTTATTAATTGTTATATCTTCTGCTTTTT
>NZ_KV813756.1:0-26735 GCF_001813735.1 Staphylococcus sp. HMSC068C09 | reverse complement strand
TTTTTGTTTTCTGGGTACGCTTCAAAAGTGATGGCTTGATTAGTTTCATTCAAACGCTCTAACTTTACAGGCTGTTTATAATTTTGTTGCATATAATTTTCAATTATCATTTTACATTCCTCTGTTGAGTATAAATATTTTTCTTGAGCTTTCTCATTTAACCTATAATTAACGTTTTGATTTTGACGAATATCTGCTTTGTGTTGCGTTTGATTTTTCTCAGAAGCTTCGGCAGTGTGATTGCTGTTTATATTTAATATATTTTTAGTTTCGACAATACTTCCGACTTTTGAAAAAGTAGAAATTGTTCGATGTACCTTAGCTAAGGCATTTTGATTCGTTGCGATAAATAATAGAAATGCCAAACAAATTGATAAAATGATAGCTACCACACTTAACAATATATTTTTTAAATTCATCTCCTTACCCACACTTCTCTTTGAATTTTTTTATATCTTAACATACAAATATAGATAAAATAATTCAGTAGAAGGCAATTTAAAATAATTGTAATCTTTGTAACAGTTATATTACCTAACGACTTTTTATTGTTACATTTCTATTATATAAAACTTATTTAATCACATCTGCTACGATTTAACTGTAACTTTTTCTCTATGAAAATAATTACTACCCCAAATAACATTACAATAATAGACATATATAAAGGAAATTCAATATTAACATCAAATAACGAGCCTGCTACCAATGGGCCTACAAAATTACCCATACTTGTAAATGTAGAATTAAGTCCTCCAGCAAAACCTTGTCGATTACCTGCTATATTTGAATAATAATTAGTTAGCGCTGGACGAATTAAATCAAATCCAATAAAGACAATAAAACTAATTAACATAATTGACCAGTAACTATGAGCGATTATAAGACTAAATATAACAATGACAGAATATAATAATGCCCAAGTAATAAATGTAAGTTCAGTGGTATATCTCATAAATTTATCAAAAAAGAAAATTTGGAATACTGCTCCTGCAACACCACCACCTACAATAGCAATTGAAATATCGCCAGGTGCGTAGTTTGCTTTCGCTGAAGTATATAGAGAAAATAATGTCTCAAAAGAAGACAAACCAAAAGCAAGTACAAATGTTAAGATAATTGGAGTAATAAAAACACCCCATTGGATTTTAGAAAGTTCTTTAGTTTCAAAGTGAATATGATGACTTTCCGCTGTATTTTGCGGTTGGCGAATCAATATTACAGATATAACAAACGCAATAATACCTAATGCACCTGCAAAATAAAATGGAAGACGATGTGATACTTCTGCTAAAAAACCACCAATTCCTGGTCCTAAAATAAAACCAGAGTTAATAATTGCAGACATATAACCAAAATTTTTCGCTTTATCTTTAGCTATAGAAATATCTGCAATCATTCCTGTTACACCAGGCATGACCATCCCTGCACTAAAACCACCAAGTATTCTTGATACTATTAGAAGTATAAAAGAATGACTCATAGCAAATAAGAATTCAGAGATTGTAAAAAATACTAATCCTAAACAAATAATTAATTTTTTACCCAATTTATCAGCTAAACTTCCTCCAAAAGGAGAAATAATCATTTGAGACAATGAGAAAATAGCTACTAAAATTCCTAAATCGCTTCCTTTTAATCCTAAATCTTTCAAATATACTGGAAGAACAGGAATAACAAGGCCAATTCCAACGAATATTAAAAATATATTAAAATATAATGTAAATAATTGTTTTTTCATGAAGATCACCTCTCTTTTATCTATAATTAAATACTCTTAATGAAATTCATCTAATTCATATTCTGAGAAAAGTTAAAAATTCTAAATTTTTCATCTTTCATTTAGATACTATTATATATTATTTTTTATTTTAAAATATACTATCTTACTTAATAGTTTATTCAAAGTATTTTAAATTTATGTTATATATAATTAAATTATCCTAATTATAAAAATGAAGACAATAAGATGCCCAAAAAATGGACAACACTCTCTTCTTGTTTTAGAACATGGAGAAGATATTATAAAAGAGGTTACTCACTTTGCTCAACATTAACATATTAAATTTGATTCAGTGAGTAGTGTCGGAGCTTGTGATGAGGTCGTGTTAAACTATTATAATTTAGAAACAAATGAATATGAAAAAAAGAAATAAATGAAACATTAGAGTGAACAAGTTTATTAGGGAATATTTCTCGTATTGATAATTAACCATTTGCACATTTACATGGTACATTGGTTCTCAATATTTTGAGACGTTAAGTGGACATTTAACAAAAGCTGTGGTTTCAACAACAAGTGAAATTTTCATTACGATGACTGATTGTGATATCAATTGAACGTTTGACTCGTAGACTAGACTCAACTGATTAAAATCGTAAAATTTCTCTTTCAATCAAGATTAGAAACCTCAATTCAACCGCTTCATTACAATATGTTATCACTTTTATTTAACATCATTGAGATTCTTTTCTTACAGATTACACATCTATTTTACAATTATTAATGCTTCTCTAACTTTAATTATTCTACCTTCTTTTTTCTTGATTACTTCGACTTTAACCTTTACTATAATAATTCAACTAAATCGTTAGAAAGTAGTGCATATTATGACTTCACGTTATATTGCAAGAATCTATTTTATTATTCTTTTTGTAATATCATTATTTGAAACGCGTGTATTTAACTTTGTAAGCTTAAATTTATTTTTAGCTTACATTCCACTTGAATTATGTTTCTTATTAGATTTATTTAAACCTAGAAAAAAGTTTGAATGGCTTATATTTATTATTTTTGCTCTTATTTTTATTTTATTAGTGCCCAATACATTTTACATGGTTACTGATCTTATTCATCTCAATCAGTTTACATTTGATTTTTACGTCCAACTTAATTTAATAGAATGGTTATACTTTACTTTCTTACTGCTAAGTGTATTTTTTGCGATTTATTGCATGGCTCTCATATTTGTTCATTTATCTCATTTCACTTCAAAGCTATGGTTAAATCGATGTTTATTAATAGCACTTATGTTTTTAAATGGTTTAGGAATATTTATAGGTAGATTTTTGAGATTTCATACTGTTCATTTAATTACCCGTCCATTTACTATTATCACAGAAGTCATTAGTGCCTTAAATGATAGTAGTTTAATATTTATTTCATTAATGATGCTACTTCAATTTGTCATTTTATTATTCATTAAAGGGATAAGAATGGCACATTGATATATTTCTATTTAATACAGTCTATTCATGTAGAAAAATTTTATAA
This sequence comes from Staphylococcus sp. HMSC068C09, assembly GCF_001813735.1. Classification (NCBI taxonomy): domain Bacteria; kingdom Bacillati; phylum Bacillota; class Bacilli; order Caryophanales; family Staphylococcaceae; genus Staphylococcus; species Staphylococcus sp. HMSC068C09. The sequence goes on along the minus strand of NZ_KV813756.1, from coordinate 23,461 downwards.
GACGTTTAGTTATGTATTTAAAAAAGCTAGGGGTGGGAGCATGAACTCAATTTGAACTCTGTTTCCTTTCCCTAGCTCTTTTTTTATATATTTTTAAATATTGTCATCACATGTTCGCGCGCAACTTTATGATCTACAATTGGTTCAGGATAATCTTTACCTAATTGTATTCCTTTTTTTACTAATTGTGTTTGATGTTGAAATGGGTGATGTAAGAATTTTGCGGGCACATTATCGAATATAGGAATATATTTTTTGATATATAAAGCGTCTTTATCAAAACGTTCGCTTTGTCTAGTAGGATTAAACATCCTAAAATACGGCACAGCATCTGTCCCAGTTGAAGCTGACCATTGCCAACCATGTACATTTGAAGCTGCATCATAATCGATTAATTTTTTCCTAAAATAATCTTCGCCCCAAGCCCAATCAATAAACAAATCTTTAGTTAAAAATTGAGAGACTACCATCCGCATGCGATTATGCATAAATCCTGTCTCATTTAATTCATTCATAGCAGCATCAATAATAGGAAAACCAGTTTTACCTTCACACCAGCGATTAAACTCTTCTTTGTTATAAGACCATTGTATAGTACGATATTTTTCATTAAATGCTTCATGTGCAATATGAGGATATTGAGCCATAAGAACATAATAAAACTCACGAAACATTACTTCTCTAATAAAACTTTCGTAATTATTTTCATTTTCCTCATATCCTTCTAATAAATCTGTAATAATTTGTTTAATATCTATCAGACCATATGCTAGAACAATACTCAATTGACTAGTGAGCACTTCTGGAAGATACTCTCTATCCTTTTTATAGTTTTGAATACTATGATTTAAATAATCCTTCCAATTATTTAATGCTTGATCTTCTGATTGTCCATCATGATGATAATCATTAGTTATCGTTTGTTGTGATTGGCTACATTTATTAGCGATATCACTTAAATGATATTGATACGAAGAATGCTGTCTAAGTTTTGAACGGTGTGCTTTATAAAAACTTGTAAATACTTTATATGGTTGTCCTTGCTGATTCATCGTGTTACTTGGCTTAAAATAATGATTAACGTTAATAGTTATTACGGGTATATCGTGATTTTTAAATGCTTGTTTTAAGTGTCGAATATCATATCTTTCTTGATGATAACTCATGATATCGCCTGCCATAACTATTTCTTTAATATCATGTTCAGTACAAAACATACCTAGTTCACTATAATCGATGACATATGGTTCTATATGATGTTCTTTCAACTTATGTAAAAATTTTTCTAAAGTGCCATAATAATAATTTGCCTTTTTATCTGTACCTTTCTCTTCAAATGTTTCCTTAGGAATTATAAGATAGCATTTATCAAATGCATCTTTTTGTTGATTAATATATTCGAATAATGGATTATTATTTATTCTAAATACTCTATTGAGAATGACGCCAATATTCATATTTTCACTCCTAGAATGATGTTTGTTAATAATTTAACTACCCTATTTATCTTAAAATTAAAAGGAGTGACTATAGAATTCAATACAAATTCTATAGTGACTCCTTTCACTTAATTTATATAATGTGATTAATACTTTTATTAACCAAATATTTCTCTATTAAGTCCAAAAACGTATAGTAAAGTAAAGAAAGTTGCTGCACTTAAAATAGTTAAAATTAGCGTTAATATGAGTGTACGTTTGTACTTATTAATAAATGCGATAAACAATATTCCTAAATTATAACCAAAGAACAATCCAAATAGTGCCATTGTGATTTTTATATTTGTAAAAAAGATATTTAACAATAGAATAATAATTGCAAAAATTAAATATGGGATTGTAATCCACTTAAACTCAAAGCGAATTTGTTTAGTGCGTTTATCTTCATTATGATTCATTAATATATCCTCCTTATTCTATTATAAATGATATATTTTTTTATTCTCATGACAAGACTATGACATATTTATTAGAAATTTAGAATACTCATAACCACTCCCATAAAAATTAAGGAGTCATTTTAAGTAAATTGAATCATTTCTAACTGGTTTTTCAAACGTGTTGTATCAAGCATTTCACCAATAATAACAATAGTTAATGGAACTTCTCTATCAGTTATTCCATAAGTAGGTAATCCCATTGAAAATTGGAATTCGTATGTTGAATCCGACTGATCTTTAAATTTTACAAATCCTTTTAACCTGAATACTTCATCTGGCAAACGCATTATAAATTGGTAAAATAATTGTCGATCAATAGGAGAACTAAACGTATATTTCATAGATTGTACATTATGATGGTGGACATGAACATGCCTATTAATATCAGCAGCTTTATTTTTCACTACTACATCATCTAATTTACTATATGTAGTCACGTAAATCGTTGCTTTATTATTAATAGAAACCAATTGTTTTTTTATATTTTCTAATTCTACTTGGGTCACTAAATCCATTTTATTAAGAATAATTATATCACTATATTTAATTTGCTCTTCCATTAACTCATTCGTCTCTACCGTATATTTCATTCTATTATTAAATCTTAACGCATCAACAAGGCCTATTATTTTAGGAATTTCCACGTCATTAACTATTGTTGGATCTTGACACGCTGCAAAGACTTCTAAAGGATGTGCAATTCCAGTCGATTCAATAAGAATGTGTTGACTTTCACCTTCTTTAATAAGTGATTGTAATTGTAATACTAAATCATTATTTAAGTCACAACATACGCATCCATTGATTAATGATTTTACAGTAATATCTTCTTCGATAAGTAAACTATCAACGTCAAAAGAACCGAATTCATTCATAATAATCGTTATTTTCTCATCCTTTTTGAATAATTGGCGTATATAATTATTCAAAAGTGTAGTTTTACCACTTCCTAAAAAGCCACTAATTATTGTAATAGATATTTTTTGTTTTTTATTATTTATCATTTTAAAAACTCATTTCTATATAAAATGTATTTGAAATTAATATTATAAAAATGTACGTTAGATTACACTTGATTAAAATAGTGTTTTCTTCTAAAATTTAAGCATACTTTAATTTTAGCATGGCATTGAAATGAAGTGTGTGATAATTTATATTTTACACAACATAGACGAACTTTAATCCGAAATAAAGAGAAACGGATAAATGTCTGGAGGAGAACTTTAATGTCTGAACAACACAATTTAAAAGAGCAACTTTGTTTTAGTTTGTACAATGCACAAAGACAAGTAAATCGCTACTATTCAAACAAAGTCTTTAAAAAGTACAATCTTACTTACCCACAATTCTTAGTTTTAAGTATTTTATGGGAAGAATCCCCTGTAAATGTTAAGAAAGTAGTCACTGAATTAGCTTTAGATACAGGTACAGTATCACCCTTACTAAAAAGAATGGAGAACGTTGATTTAATTAAACGGGAACGTTCTGAAATTGACCAACGTGAAGTATTTATTCATCTTACTGAAAAAAGTGAAAATATTAAACCCGAATTAAGTGATGCATCTCAAAAAGTTGCCATCGCTTCTTCTTTGAGTAACGATGAAGTCCATGAACTTAATCGTCTATTAGGTAAAATTATTACTGCTTTTACCGAAAACAAATAATGTGACATGCTAGTACTAAACTAATTAAAGTTATTCATTTCAAAATGTAATTTATATATTTATCAATAGTAGAAAACCTGAGATCATTTTTTAAAGCTATCTCAGGTTTTTTATTTTATAATTTATTAATATGAATCATGCGATTTAAATAACCCTTATTTTGACTTAATGATACATAATCTCCGTACTCAACAACCTCACCTTCAACCATTACGATAATGGTATCGAAATATGGAAGTAAATCTAAATCATGTGTAGCAACAACTAATGTTTCTGCTTGCTTGTTAATTTCTTTCATTACATTGGTCGTATTATCTTCATCAAGCGCTGTAGTTGGCTCATCTAATAGCCAAATGTTAGATGATTTTAAAAATAAACGTGCTAAAGATAAACGTTGAATTTCACCGCCAGATAAAGAAGTTCCATCTAAAGTCAATTGCGTGTTCAAATTTAAGTAACTTAAATTCAACATATTTAAAACATCGATTAAGTTTTCATCTTTTTGATTAGATAATAAATTTTCTCTAACAGTACCATCAAATATTTGTTGGGATTGTAATAACGCATTGATTTCATTATATCTATCGTTTTCATTAATTTGAGTAATAGATTGTCCGTATAACTCAACACGACCTTCTTCTATTTCATATAATCCACATAGCAGTTGCATTAACGTACTTTTCCCTGAACCAGAAGGTCCAATGATAGCTACTTTTTCACCTTTATGGATGGTTAAATTAATATCGTTTAATACTAATGTTTCTTGATTAAAATATTTAAAGTTTAGATTAGAAATACTAAATACAGGTTCTTGTTTCGTCTGTACAGTTAACTTAGGTGTAGTGATCGAAGAATGAAACACCTCATTAATATCTGTTAACGCTTGATCTGTATCTGCTTTATAATAAGCAAAATTACTCATTGGAATAGCCTGTTCGAACAAAGTTAAAATCATTAATATCATACTCGTTACATATATAACATCTAAATATCCATGTTCAATTTGTACCACGGCTAAAGCTAAACTTAAAAAAATCGTTATAATAGAAATGAGATTCAATATATAATCATAAAATGTTAAAAAACGATTTTCTTTAGCTTGTAATCTATCATAGTATTCTAATGACCTAACGACTTTCTTTTTATATGCATCTTGTTGATTAAAAGTAATTAACTCTTGATAACCCGCTTTATAATCATAAAACTCACCTAACATTTTTTGTTCATGAGTAGTAACTTGTTGTTTAAGTATGCGTACACGCTTAGCACTTAGCCATGGTATAATCCATAAATAAAATAGCATACTTATGACAATTAAAATAGCATGAGCAATACTAAAATAAATTAATGCAACAGCAGCAATTAGCGCAGTTAAACCTATTACAAAAGGAGGATAATATACACGTAAATATATATTTTGTAGTGCCTCTACTTTATTGACCATTCTTGAGATTAAATCGCTCGATCTAAATTTACGATAAATATTAGGCACTCTTGGAAAAAGTTGCTTTACAAACTGTACTCTTATATTCCTTAACATTGTAAATGTAGTTCGATGGGATAATAACCTTTCAACATATCGCGTCATAGCACGTAAAAATCCAAATAATTTTACAGAAACGACAAGTATCATCAATGCGTAAATAGGCATGCCTAGTGCACTTTGAGTTACCATATATCCACTTAAAAAGAACATTGTAAGTGCTATTAGGCTTCCGGTAATGCTTACTAATATTGCTAAAAATAAATCTTTATCTAAATGAAATTTAATATGTGGTTTCATCTTTATTCACCACCTTATTTAATTGCGTAGAAATTTGATTATCATCTTTAATAAGATGACCTTCTTTTACATATAAACGTCGGGTTGCACGACGTATAGTCGAATTACGATGTGCGATTGTAATTGTGGTAGCATGCTTAAAGTTATGCTCTAATGTTTGTTGAACAACACGTTCAGTTTCAATATCTAAACCTGTAGTAGGCTCGTCAAATATTAGAATACTTGGACGTAGTAATAGTACTCTACAAAGTTCTATTCTTCTCATTTGACCACCAGATAACATTTCCCCACCTTCACCAATTACAGTGTGAATTCCTTTATTTAAGCTTAAAATCTTTTCTTTAAGTCCTACTGTTTCTAAAGTTTGTAAAATTTTTTCATCTGAAACCTCATTAAACATTGTAATATTATCTTTAACAGACGCTGAAAAAATATATGGCCGTTGGTTTAACATACCTATATCTGTAACTTCAGAATTAAATATAATGCGACCTTTTGTAGGTGTTATCATTTGCTGAATAAGATTCGCTAATGTGGATTTTCCAGCGCCACTTGGACCAACAATTGCAATTTTTTCTCCTTGATTGATCGAAAAAGTTATATCTTTTAAGGCATATAGAGTCGTATTAGGATATTGATAACTTACTTTATCGAAATAAATTTGATTTTGCTGATTCTGATTTATGGTAGGCGTATTGATATTTGATTCTTCAACATTATTTAAAAAATCAAAAATAATATCACTTGCTCCTTCACTTTGTTTACCAGTATGGAAGGCTTGACCTAAATCTTTAATTGCATTGTAAAATTCTGGCGCTAAAATAATCGCAATTACAGCAATTTTAAAGTTGATATGGTGAAACACGACTAAACTTAATGTCGCTTCTAGTGCAATTAAACCAATACCTAACATACTTATAAACTCAAGCATAAGGCCAGATAGAAATGCACTTTTCAAAATTTTCATCGTTAAATCCCTAAAGCGTGTGCTCTCTTTATATATGTGATTTTCCGTTTCCGTTGTTCGTCTAAATAGTCTTAAAGTAATCAAACCTTTAGCTATATTTAAAAAGCGTTGGCTAAATTGATTTAAATACGTCATTTGTTCTTTAGATTCGTCTCGTGTTTTCAAGCCAAAAATAATATAAAATAATGGAATAAATGGTGCAGTAACCGCCATAATAATAGCAGTATTAAGATGTATAAAACACATTACAATAATAATGACGAAAGGTATGCACATAGATTTAAACACTTGTGGCAAGTAATTATTAAAAAAGGGTGTAATTCCATTTGTAACTTCAGTTAAAATGTTTGTTTGTACGCCAATTGAAGCTTTAGACTTACTTGTTACTATTTTTTGACGAAGGTCATGTTTAACTTTGTAAGCTAAAATATCACCTAATCGTTGATTCAACATATTAAACGTTACTCTCAAAATTAACACGATTAAAATAGTAAATAACAATGGATAAATAGCTGAAACCTTGTGGTACAAGACTTGATTCAAAAACCTAGCAATTCCAATATTTTGAATCACTACACATATGGCTAACAATACACTAGTCATCCCCATAAAAATTGGAAATAATTTATATTTAAAGACTAAACTCATTAAATTTTTCAAATTTCTTCACCTAATACTTTATTATAGAAGCTTCATCACAAATAATCATTTAATTGATTTCAAAGTTAAGTGACAATATTATGTCATTTCTTTGAATTAATTATCTTTCACACAATACAACAAAATAGTTTTTTTATTTCAAAACAACATGACATTATTATCATATCCACCGGTAATTATTAGTAAATTATTATTTCAATATGCTATGATAATAAAGTGAATTTTTTAAAATAAAACATTTAGCATAAATGAAAGTTCATTTTTTACATAAAAGAAAGAGGTTACTTATGATAATTATTGAATTTATTAAGGCGTTAATTTTAGGTATTGTAGAAGGTCTTACTGAATTTGCTCCTGTTTCATCTACAGGACATATGATTCTTGTAGATGATATGTGGTTACAATCGTCTCAATTTTTAGGTTCTCATTCAGCTTTTACTTTTAAAATTGTCATTCAACTCGGTTCTGTGTTTGCTGCTGCATGGGTGTTCCGTGAACGTTACTTCGAAATGTTACATATCGGAAAATACAAACATGTTGCTCATAGTGAGGGAATGCGTTCTAAACCTCACCGATTGAACTTACTCCATGTATTAGTAGGTATGATTCCAGCTGGAATTTTAGGTGTTCTTTTTGATGACTTTATTGAAGCGCATTTATTTAGTGTACCCACTGTAATGATTGGTTTATTCATTGGTGCTATTTATATGATTATTGCTGATAAATACAGTACTAAAGTAAAGCACCCGCAAACAGTCGATCAAATTAATTATTTCCAAGCATTTGTCATTGGTATTTCTCAAGCAGTTGCAATGTGGCCTGGTTTCAGTAGATCTGGATCAACAATTTCTACTGGGGTATTAATGAAACTCAATCATAAATCTGCTTCTGATTTCACGTTTATTATGGCAGTCCCAATTATGTTAGCTGCAAGTGCATTATCATTACTTAAAAATTATCAATATATTGATCTTGCACATGTCCCATTTTATATTATTGGATTCTTAGCAGCATTTATTGTCGGTTTAATTGCAATTAAAACGTTCTTACATTTAATTAATAAAGTGAAGTTAGTACCATTTGCGATTTATCGAATCGTACTAGTTATTTTCATTGCTATTCTTTATTTCGGATTCGGTATTGGTAAAGGTATTTAATGATATCACACTAAAATTCTTTTTGAATTTTAGTGTTTTTTTATAAAAATTTTAGATAACTATTTTAATCTAGTGCAATCGTTTGAATTCCTGTATCATAGGGTAATGAAAGAGAAAGAAAATTTTATGGGGGCAACGAGTATGGACAAAAAACAAGTTATTAAAACAGCAATTAACGTGTTACCGATATTTATCGTACCACTAGTTGTAGAACGTAAAAAAATTAAGTCTCATCCAGATGTTCAAAAAGCTTCGCATGCAACTTCACATGCTACACATACGGTAGCAAATAAGGCATCTAGTGTTAAAGATTACTTTGGTGATAAAAAACAAGAGTTCGATAATAAGCGTGAACTCAAAAAAATTGCTAAAGAAAATGATCCTAAATATATTAAGAAAAAAGGATCAAAATTAGCTAAAAAGAACCATAAACAATCTTCTAAATTAGAGAAAAAACTTCAAAAAAATATTGATAAACGTCATAAAGAAGAAGAAAAAATTCAAAAACATAATGAAAAACAGCGAATTAAAGAAATGAAGAAATATGATAACTATAATGCCGACAGTATTATCACTCAAGATAAAGTTTTACATTCAGAAAAGGCTACAAATAAATAATGACAACCATATTTGTTGATGGTGATGCTTGTCCAGTCGTTAATGAAATTATTGATTTAACAGCTGAGACAGGCTTTTTTGTTACGATTTTACGGAGCTTTAGTCATTTTTCTCATTCTCATTATCCAAGTCATGTAAATATATTATACGTTGATGATGGACCAGATGCAGTGGATTACAAAATTATACAACTTGTAACAACTAGCGATATTGTGATTACTCAAGATTATGGATTAGCTAGTTTGTTACTAAAGAAAGCTAGAATTATAATGCATCATAAAGGATTTATCTATAACGAAAATAATATAGATATATTACTTCAACAGCGTTATAATAATGCACAAATTAGAAAACAAGGTGGACGTCATAAAGGACCCTCCCCTTTTTCAAAAGCAGACCGACAGCATTTTTGTGATGTTTTTCAAACCTTACTTAATCAATTAATGGAGGATACAAAATGAAACGTATAGCAGTATATTGTGGAGCAAGTAAAGGGAATAATCCTATTTATGTTAAAGAAGCATATCAATTAGGAAAATATATGGCTGAACAAGGTTATGAACTCATTTTTGGAGCGGGTTCAGTAGGTATCATGGGCGCTATTCAAGATGGCGTACTAGATTACGGAGGCCGTGCAATTGGAGTGATGCCTAAAATGTTAGATGAACGTGAAATTACAAGTCAAAAAGTAAGTGAGCTCATTCTTGTAGACTCAATGCACGAACGCAAAGAAAAAATGACTGAATTAGCAGATGCTTTTGTTATGGCACCAGGAGGAGCTGGTTCTCTTGAAGAATTTTTCGAAATGTATAGCTGGGCACAAATTGGTATACATCAAAAACCAATCGGCATCTTTAATTTAAATGGATTCTTTAATCCGCTTCAAATTTTGATTGATCATATGATTGAAGAAGGTTTTATCGATAAAAAATATAAAGAGTTAGCACCTTTATATGACACTAAAGAGGCTCTAATTGATGGATTACTTAATTATAAACCTCTTGGTGTTAGAACCTATGATTGATTAATATTATAAAAAAGATGGGCCAACGAATTCTTTCTGAATTTGTTGGCCCATCCTAGTTTCGGCATCAAATATAGAGACTTTCGTGTTAAGTGTTTCTATATTTGCGTCTAGGACTAGAAATAAATTTGTTTTTTATCGTCACATTTTTAATGTAGTCCATAACTTTTAATATGCTAAAAGCCTCTAGGGTTTCTATTTATCTTCTAGTATTTATTTATTAATATTTATATGTTTAACTTTTTTTGATATCTTACATGTCTTTTAAGTGGATGATATTTACTTAGGTCAGGTAGTTCAAAATAATCAAATAATGACATCCCAATTTTTTCCATTACTTTTCGAGAGGCCAAATTCCCCTCAGCAGTAAGACTAAATACTTCTTCTATGCCTTTTTCTTTTGCATACTCTAAAACAGCCATAGCACCTTCAGTAGCAATACCATTCCCCCATACTTCAGGGATAAGTCGCCATCCAATTTCATATATAGGTAAATTTTCAAAAGGATATTTACTATCTTTTGGTAAGTAGTTTAACCCTATATATCCTAGCCATGCTCCTGTCTCTTTAAGCTCAACAGCAAACAGCCCAATTCCTTTTTCTTTTAAAATATCATCCATTCGTTGCATATCTAATTCTGAACGTCTATAACTTAATAGACTTGGAAAATAGCGTCTTACCTGAGGATTTGCATTCATTTTTTGAAAAGATAATAAATCTTTTTCTTCCCAATCACGCAATCTCAATCTTTCTGTTTCTATATAAACAACCATTTATCCACACTCCATTACCCAAATACAATTATGAAAAAAGTGTGACATGGAGTATATAACCATAACACACTTCGTTTCGTTCATTTTGATTAAAAAATTATTAATTTTTTGAAATATAACTTATTAATTCGATATGTACTGGAATTTCTTTTAACTTATCACGTTGATTTTTAGGTGCTACAAATGTTGCATCGATATAATCATTACGATGATTAAGTTTAAAAGTAGCTACAAAAGTATCACTTTCTGATTCAAAATTTGGCAAGTGTGCTACAACACGTTTAATGTCTCCAGTTGAATGAGTTACTGTACGTCCAGTAATATTTTCAATCTCTTTACCTAATTCTGGAAGTGTAAGGTCACGTCCCTCTAGAATTTGAAAATCATGTTCATGCATAGTTATCTCTCCAATACTATAAATTATGTGCTGAATTTTATTATTATATTTTTAAACTTTATTTTCAAATATATGGATATTATATTCAAAATGTATTTAAATACTATTACCCTTCTTATTCTATCGCCAAACCTGCAGCCTTTTAAAACCGATATTAGTTGTTCTCTGTAGACGAACTAGAGCTTGTATTATTACTTGATTGTTCACTATTTGAGTCACTACTTTGTTCTTCAGTACTACTAGAACTTTCATTTGATAAATTCGTTTGACTTGAGTTATCCTTTTTGGATTTTTCAGTTTCTTGTTTAACTGATTCTTTGGCAACAGAACTATCTACTTCTTTTTGTAACTTTTCTCGTTGCGCATTGAGCTTTTCTTTTTGTTTCTCTAGATTATTTTTTTCATTTTTTAAATCTTTATTTTCTTTTTCTAGCTGTTTAATATCATTTTCTAAAGATACTTTTTCTTCACTTTTACCACATGCTGACAATATTAAAGTCGCTAATAGTAAAAGTACAATCCACTTCTTCATATATTTCTCCTTTAAATATATATCAATAACACTTATTTTAACATGAAATGTGGCATGATTCATTTTATTATTTTAAGTCTTTTCGCATTTTAACATGAGTTATATCATATCCTTGTTCACGATTGATATGAATCATTTGTTCATTATTCGCATCCACTGTGCTTTTGATAGAATGTGCATCTTTTTCTATCGCCCATTGTTCTAATGCCAATTTTAAATTAGTAGCTATCCCACTGTTTCGACAATGAGGGTGTGTATATAACATTTCAATCGTTACCACTTTCGTACTCGTTTCAAAATGACCCCAAATGAAAGCAGAAGGTTCTCTAAAATCATGTTTTGACTCAATAACATAAATAATATCTTGGTTCATGTTTAATCTTCTCTCAATCATTTCTTGTCTTAAAGCTATAGAGAGCGTTGTAGCATGATAATTTAATCCACTTTTTTCTAAGTAATATTCATGAATACTTGCAATATTCTCAATTAATTGATCATCAGTAATTGAAAGACTTCTCATTTTATATTCTCCCTATTTATACATTATATTCTTTACATAACTATGATATGATTATTCATATTTAATATATAATAATCAACTTTTAAAACTTTTAAACATTTTTATTTTTAAGGGGATAATAAATGAAATCGACTGCAACATTAGCCCGCGAAAACAACGTGAAATCCATGCGTTTAAATAATACGGATCGAGAAATCTTTGAAAACTATATGACTTATATTAGATCAGATTTACGTGTAAATCCGCATGATAGTGAACTCATGCTCAATCGTATTTTGAAGGAGTTACTTGCCGCAGAAAATGATGGAACTTTAGCTCTTGAATTTTTCGATCATGACCCAAAAGCACACGCTAAAAAACAACTTAAATCCCTACCAAATGAAACATTTAAAAATATTGTTAAATCTATTTTTAGAAATTTTATCTTTTTAATGGGTATATTCTTTTTCTTTAAGGGGTTTATCGGTTTTTTTGTTCCTGATAATCATAATGAAGTATATTTATATACCTTTCCTATTACGCTCATCATTGGTTTAACTATTATATTTCTCTTTATTTTAGTCGTTTTTAAAACTGTTCAATTACAGTGTTTTAATAATTCGCATTGGATTTGGTGGTTTAATTACTGTATTATTGCATTACTAGTAGTAGCACTATTTTATGTATTTTTTATTCCACAGTCATTTTTAGCATATGGACCTAGTATTCAAATTAATAATTGGGCATTTATTATCATTTCTATAATTATTACACCTATTGCTTTCTATATAGAACATCATTTTGTTGATGAAGATTCAAATACTGTGTTATAAAAATATGAAATAAGAGCCTAGAACATTATTCTCAAAAACATAACAACTCTTTGAGCTACATATAAATTAAATAATTATAAAAAAGACCCTTTTTCTATTATTTCAATAGAAAAAGTGGTCTTTTTCATTTGTCGAAGGATTTAAAGTCCCAGACTTTTATTTTCATACATAATCATTTCTTTTAATTATTGTATATTCATAGTTGAGGATGTAAACTTTTGATCTTTAGTGAACAATATTAAAATCATACCAATAAAAATAGATAAGGCAGAAACATAAAAAACGTTTTCTAATCCAACCCAATGACTCATTACGCCACCTAATAAATTTCCACATAATTGTCCTATTACCATTGCATTAGCAAATAAAGTCGACGCATAACCAGGAAAGTCAGGTAGTATATCTTGGAAATAACTAATACCCAGTCCTAATAAAATCGCTAAATAAAATGCTAAAAATACTTGTCCTATCATCATCATATATATATTTTCAAATATACCAATACTAAAATAAAATAGACCACCACTTATGGCTCCTAGTATAAGCAAAGTGCGTGTAGATAATTTGGATGCTAAAATCCCTAATATAACCATAAAAGGCACCTCTAAGCCAGCACATAAACTTGCTAAAGTACCTACATAACCTTCTCGTTCTTTCAAATATTCTGTAACGAATAATGGCATATTCATTGTATACATCCACTGACCAATATGTAGAAGTATAAAAGCAATAAATGGAATAAATAAAGCTTTATCTTTTAACATATTAGGTGCAGTTATTTCAATACTAGCAGTATCTTTAACTTGTTCGTTTATAGTCAGATTTAAATCTTTATAAAAGAATATTTGTAACAACAGTGTAAATAATAAAATGATAACTGTGCCGCCAAATAGCCCTGCGTAGCCCATAAATTGAATGAGATATGCACCAATGAGTGGACCAAATAAAAAGCCAAAAGAGAACATTGATCTTAAGACAGTATTAGCAAATTTTGCATTATTTCTGGATGAAGACGCATTAATAGATTCTCTAGCGGATGCATATAATTGGGGCATTGCAGGTGCGAATAATCCTTGAAATATCGCATATACTATAATAAATAGCCATATATGATGGATGTAAAAATATATAGAAAAACTAAGTGCTCCCATAAATAGTGCACAAATAATAAGTATTTTCCGATTAAGATGATGTGTATCTGAAAATCTAGCAACAATCGCATTTACAGTAAATTGACTGACTGCAGCCAAAGCTAAAAGAACACCAAACTGATTTGTCGACATTCCTAGTTCATTTGTTGCGAATAAAACAAAGTATGGCACTGTAATGGCAATACCCATTCCTAAGAGCATCATATTAATAAGAAATAATTTATAGTTTTTAATATGCAATAGTGCTGAAAACATATATTATACCTCTATTCTTCTTTTAAATTGCAATATTGATTAACTATTATTTAGTAAAATTAAGCATTAAAGAAACAAAAGCATCAACTTGTGGTAGTTGCAATATACTACTATCATAACTCATATACGTTGAGCGGATTAACGGAAGACCATCAATGTTGACTTTTTCAAATTCAAATACGTGATGATCAATATTCTTCATCATTATTTCTGGAAGAATAGTTACTCCTACACCACTTATTAGCATTTCTTTACATGTTGCCACTTGATCTACTGTAATGGTAGCATGATAATCTTGTCCAAATTTTTCACTATACCAATGATTAATTTGATTGATATATATTGGATCTGCTTGAAATTCAATAAATGGTAACTTTGACACATCTTCATGACGTTCTTTTGGATAAATAAAATAATGTTCATCATCAAATAAATGGATATTTTTTAAATTCATTACTTTATTCCCTCTGGTAATTAAAAGGTGATAATCTCTATGATTAGATCTAATTTGCTCTGTTGAACCCACTTGAACTTGTATTTCTACATTAGGAAATTGTGTATTATACAAACTCAATACACGGGGCAATATTGTTTGTCCAATTAAAGATGAACATCCTATAGATATGGTTCCATTTACTTCCCCTATATGTGCTTGTATTTTATCGAAAAACATTTTTTCTCGATTCAACATATCACGTGCATGTTCGATAATCATTGCACCTTCTGTAGTAGTAATTAATTGTTTTTTAGTACGAATAAATATTTCTACTCCAAACGCATGTTCAATTGCTTTTAAGCGTTGCGTGACTGCTGGTTGTGATATATATAAAATTTCAGCAGCTTTTCTTAACGTTTTCGTCTCATCTAATGTAATTAGTAATTGATAATCTTCAATTTTCATAGCTTCCCCCTTATGTTTATCCACGAATACGGCTATGATGGTAAATAAAATTGATACTATTTCATTATTGTTTTAGTATTAAAGAAATATAATTACGCTTTCTTATGCTTATTTAATTTACCTATCATCTTTTTATAACAATGCATAATTCGATGATGTATCTCTGCAAAATTGTCCTCAATCTCAATCATCAATTGATGAGCGATAATATAGGCTTCATGGTATTGTTTCTTCGTAATTTGTCCATTTTTCAAAGCTAGTTCTAAATCATGTTCATCTACTAACTCATATTCACCAGTGGATGGTAAAACCAACACATCTAAAAATAAATCTAATGTTCTCGCGTTCCCTTTTTGAGTAATATTTTTAATGTTAATATCAAAATAGTACTCTAATGGATTCCCCTTATCATCAAACATTGCAGTAATACTATAGCGTTTTTTTTCTGGCAAAATTTGTAGCCATTTATAGTTATTATCTACTACAACTACATTTTGATCGACCACCGTCACCTCTAAAGGCTCACGCACCTTTTTCATCGTGACCAAGCCAATAATACCTTTAAACCTATTATTATTTACCTTAACTTCTATGTAATCACGTTCAATTAGGCGACGCCAGTGACGTTTATCTATGTATTTAATTTTCATAAAGCCACCAACTCCTTGTCATTATTATATTAAACTAAGTAAACCATGTCATCTTATGCCATGCTTTATTACTTTTAGCATATAAATTTATTAATTTTTCAATTTCATTTTACTACAACTATTAAATTTTTAGGTAAAATTGACAAAAACACTAAGATTTGATAGTTTTATTCTATATTATCTGAAAATTCTAAATAAAAGGAGCGTTTTATATATGACAGTTAGACCTTTTCGAGCAGATCACGTGGGAAGTTTATTACGTCCTAAACGCCTAAAAGAAGCGAGATTTAAGTTTAATAATAACGAATTATCTTTAGAAGAATTAACACGTATTGAAGATGAAGAAATCGAACGTATTATTGAAAAACAAATTGAGATTGGTTTACATAGCATTACAGATGGAGAATTTCGTAGAAGTTGGTGGCACTTTGATTTTCTAGAGAATATTAATGGCGTATAAGGATATACTCCTGACCACGGATTAGAATTTGAAGGTGTAGAAACACGTGCACATAATGTGAGAATTGTGGACAAAGTATCATTTAATTCAAATCATCCACACTTTGAACACTTTAAGTTTTTATATAAAAAAGTGGCTGGTCGCGCAACTGCTAAAGTATCAATACCTAGTCCAAATCAATTATTCCACCCTAATATTTTAAATGAAACGATTTACCCTAATATAGAAGATTTTGCAAATGATATTGCCAAAGTTTATCATGAAACGCTACAAGCATTTTATGACTTAGGAGCGCGCTATATTCAATTAGATGACGTATACTGGGCTGGTTTAACTGACGGTACTCAAAAAGTGAGAGGTCGTCAACGTTCTGAAGATGAAAAACTAAAAGCACGTGATTTGGCCTATAAAGTGATTAATAAAGCGATCGAAGGACTGCCAAATGATTTAATTCTGACTACTCATATTTGTCGTGGTAACTATAAATCAACTTGGGCAATTTCTGGAGGATATGAAGTCATCGCCCCTTACCTATTTAAAGAAAATTTAAATGGTTTCTTTTTAGAGTATGATGATGAACGTTCAGGTGATTTCGAACCGCTTCGTTTCTTTAATGACAATGCTTATGCAGTTTTAGGACTTATCACCTCTAAAACAGGTGAATTGGAAAATAAAGACACAATTAAAAAAAGAATTAAAGAAGCAGAACAATATGTAAATATTGACCATATCTGTATTAGTCCACAATGTGGTTTTGCTTCTACAGAAGAAGGGAATGCTCTAACTGAACAAGAGCAATGGAACAAATTAGCTTATGTTGTAGAATTAGCTAATGAACTTTTTGGTACTGCTGAATAGAAGCATGTCAGCAATGGTGTCCTCTATCTCTTTTTAAAAAAGACACTTCATTCATGTAGTTATACTTAACTAGATGAATGAAGTGTCTAATTATTAATACTCAATGTTTTTCAATGCATATTTTTGAATCATTCGGCGATATTGTGGATATACTTCTATCAACTCATCTTGTGTGAATAATTCAAAATACTTAAATTCAAATGCAGGTTGACACATACAGCCTACTAAACTATAACCTTCCGAATGAGGTACACTCGAAGCAAAAATGGTTCCTTTGGGAACAACATATTGTAGCACTTCTCCATGGTCTACATTTGGACCTAACAAGACACTACGATACTGGCCATCTTCAGTTAACATATGTATCTCTAGTGATACACCAGCATGATAATACCATACTTCATCAGCATCTATACGATGAAAATGCGAGATATCATCTGCTTTTAATAAGAAAAGTATACTACTAAAAGATGCCCTTTCTTCTTTCTTTATACCCTCTGGTCGAATAGTTTCTTTATAATATCCACCTTCTGGATGAGATTCCAAGTCTAACGATTGTATCCAAAACGAAGCCGTGTATTTCATTATTTTAAGTCCACATTATGGAAAACATTTTGAACATCTTCTAAATCTTCAAGTGCATCAATAAGTTTTTCAAGTGTTGCTTGATCATCTGCTGAAAGTTCAATGTCAGTCTGAGGTAACATTTCAAACTCTGCAATTTTAAAGTCTTCTACACCTGATTGACGTAGTGCATCTTGTACTTGTGCAAATTGATCAGGTTCTGCATACACAATCGTCAAGCCATCTTCTTCAATAACGTCTCTTACATCTACATCTTGTTCCATCAATGTTTCTAGGACGTCATCGGCAGATTTCCCTTCGATACCAAACGTTGCAGTATGGTCAAACATATAAGCTACTGAACCAGATACACCCATATTACCACCATTTTTTCCAAATGCTGCTCTAACATCTGATGCTGTACGATTCACGTTATTAGTTAAGGCATCTACAATAATCATGGAGCCACTTGGACCAAATCCTTCATAACGTAGATGGTCATAATTTTCATCTCCACCACCTTTAGCTTTATCAATGGCTCTATCTATAATATGATTTGGAACAGAATATGTTTTTGCTCTTTCTAGCACAAGTCTTAATGCTTGATTTGATTCAGGATCTGGCTCCCCTGATTTAGCCGCTACATAAATTTCTTTACCAAATTTTGCATATATTCTACTAGTATTTTTATCTTTTTGGGCTTTTTTTTCTTTAATATTATTCCATTTACGTCCCATATTGTCATCTCGCTTTCTTACTCAATACTACTTATTATATAGTATTAATAATTTATTGTCTAAATTGAAAAAATGTTACTTCTTTAAAAAAAATAAAATACTGACAAAGCATCCCCCTGTCAGTACTCTCCCAATTCATTTAGTTAATTACTTAAAAATCTTTCTACATCATTAAATAAAGCATTAAATTGATCAATATTAGATTTGTTCATATAGATAAAAATTTTACGTTCATCTTCTGTTGATCGAACCTTACTTAATTTCTCTTTTTCTATTAGTCTGCGTATAGAAACAAGTAATTTTGTTCTACTTAATTCTAGTTCTTCAATTGCAACTTTTAAGAATGTTTGCATTAAAATTTGATCGTCTGCTGTGTATTCGTAAGCTAATTTTAATAAAGCTAAATCATTTAAGGTTAGTTTGTATTCTTTGTCTATATATCCAGACAACGCTTTATATTGTTTATAGATTTTCAGCAAGCGATTTAATTCATCGTTACTCAAGCATTTGCACCTCCAATAAAAGCGAACAATTCAATATATATTATCCTTTAATTTTGGAGTTCTGTCTTTTGCATTTGTTTTGAATTTTTTGTTAAATTTACCAACAAACTCAAATATTGTTGTGCAAAACTTTTTTGAGATGAAATTTATTATTTATATATCTCAATTATATAAAGCCCGTTATAATCAAGTTTAATTTGTAATGCCTCTTTATTAAAGTCATGTTCTCTAATTTTAAAAGAAGAATGTAATAAACGATTTACTTTCTTCAAGAATGTTTTAGACCATTGATAACGATTACGTATGTCTTCAGTAATAATATGATTAATATTGCCATTATAATCATCAATCTTTTGAATTTTTATAAGATGATTTTTATTTGTCTTATGTTTAAAATCTACATATATATCAGTTTTTTCATAATTAGCATTTCGTGATTCACTTTCTAGAACACGCCAATCATATATAAATAGTATGAATTTATTTTCTTTTTCAATCACTATATAGTGATCTTTAATGTATTTTGGTTCCTGACTAAGCGTCATGATATATGCCATCATTGTCCCTAATATTGTTTTAAAACCTTTTTCATCAAAAAGATGTAAAGCATTAAATTGATGACTATCCTGTCTAAAATTGAAACCAATACCATCAAAGTGTTGAGCTGATTTAATGTTTGTTTCTACAATTAACGGGGCACTACTATTTAAGTCATTATATTCACTATTTAAAAACGCATGATTTTCAACGTTTAAAAATATGATTCTTTGATTTTCTAAATCAATGTGATTTAAAATTTCACGTATATTTTGATATCGTAATATATTCTTTACTAATAAACGATTATTATCTTCTATTAAATAGGGTTGATTTAGTTTTGAATTATCAATAAACAGAAATTGGAAATTCACTCTTTTAATTTGCGATTCTAAAGTTTTAAACAAAACTGGATTATTTAGCAAGTTACTAATTTCTAATCCAAAAGAAAACCGATTTGTTTTATGTTGTATTTTTAATATCATACGATAAATGGCTTTTAAATCAATCTTTTCTAAATCAAAAACAATCCCTAATTCGTGATTTACATTTACTTCAACTTGGTTTATTTCAAGATAATCTAATACATTTTCATATGTCATTTCAAGGAAGTCAATTAGATTTAAATCCTCAAGTTTAAAACTTATATTTAGATTTTTTCTAATAATATATTCAAATATTCGCTGAAGTTCTTTAACAGTGAAGTGTTCTTTTATTTCTTTCATATCCGCTCTTACATAAATCATTAATGACGGACTCTCGTCAAGATAATCGATATATTTCTCTAAAAATAACAGTTTTATTTCTTCAATCGTATTGATCTGTACTACACATTGATAAGGTTTAATAAACGTATCTAATTTTGAATCGATATATATTTTATGTTCTGTTTTCTTTTGATAATAATATTGTTGTGACTGAATCATATCTCTTATATTTTGTAAACTATCATCAATATGAGTTTCATAATCCATAAAAATCATTTTTTCATATTTATTACACGATCTATATTCATTTGGTGTCATTCCCATATAACTTTTGAACGTTTTAGAATAACTTGATGCATTACTAAACCCTACTTTTTCACTAATTAAACTAATCGTATCGTTTGTTTTCAATAATAATTCAAATGAATTTGCAATCTTCAAAGTGTCTACATAAGTTTTAAAACTAATATTTAACAACTGTGTAAATTGTGATGATAAATTAGATTTAGATGTAAATAGATTAGATGAAACGTCTTTTAATGTTAATTTCTTTTCAATATTTTCGTTAATATAGTCTAATACTTCACTTAACTCCCCATAATAAGCATAATTACATTGATCATTAGCAATATCTATTTCAACACTACCTTGTCTTCCAATAATTTGAACAATGTCAACTATGTATTTGTTATCTTCTGAAACAGATTTATGATTAATATGATTCATTGTTATCTGTAATAATGCTTTTTTTATTGCATTAATAGATTTAACTAAATTAATTGAATATTTATAATCAAAGAAATTAAATCCTTCTTCTTTAAACCAATCACTTGCAATATAAATCATTATTGTTTTCTCATTCTTATTAATTGAAAAAATATCTTTATTGTTTATAACGTAGATATCGTTATTAATCGTCACTTTTTTGGCAAAATGTTGAATTTCTAATGAACCTTTTATTGGGAACAGCAATATGATACCATCTTGACAACGTGTCATTTGATATTCATGCTTAGTAAGTACGTGAAAATACCCATTAGACATATACTAACCTCTTTCTAATCTTGGTAGTCCTTCTTTTAATGTGTTTATATAAAAATGCTAATTTATAAGTGTTTAAATGTAAATCTATCACAACATTAATACTAAATCAAAAATACGTATAAAATTAAATTAAGTTTAATTTTATATTAAATACATTTCATAATTATTTAAAAAAGATGCTCTATAATTGCCTTCTTACTTTAATAAAATAAACAGCTTTAGACTACTCTTTATTTAAAATGTTTTGAAAACAATGTGAGAACATCTTTTCTAAATATTCAACTTATTATAAATATGAATGTCTAGTTTTTAAAGCGATTTGCTAAATTCAATATATCTTTGATGATATTTAATAAATTAAGAAATAAATTAAAACCCATTTCTCTTGGCGTAAATCTACCATGTTTCATACGATTAAAATCAAATAATGTATATAGTAAAAACAAGACTAAACTAACCATTGTAATAACGATATGGAATATTGAATTACGAATAAATAAGCCAACTAGACTAGCAATAATAAGCGCAATTAATGTTACAAATAAATATTTACCTAAGCTAGAAGCATCATTAATGACAAAATACCCCAATATTCCAAATACAATGAACGCTATAATGGCTAACAATATATTTTTATAAAAAACGTCTGCGCCTAAATTTTGCATATACATTGAAAATGTTGCATACGATAATAAGCCAATAATAATAGCATAGATATGCGAAATAATAAGACCATATTTACGTGCTCTTTTAATAAATAACGTCGCTAATACAATAACAAATAATGTGATTGATAAAGGACGTCGCCATTCTACAGGCAAATATTGACCTAAATAACAGCCAATCCCAAAAATAAGCCAATAATATGTAAAAAATAGCCAAACTTTACGATATGCATGGTTTTGTTGAGTATTATCTTTTGAACGTGCGTTTTGATGTTGATGATTTACTAAATTTGAAGAACTCGGCATCTTATACTCCTCTTTTAAATAGTATCTTACATTAATTGTACAATATTTGTTGAGAATAAAAAAATAGTATAATTTATTTACTTTTAAGTAGGTATCTTATCAAGAAAATACAAAAATTATTACAAGTTTAAATCATTAAAAACAATTCAACTTACCTCTTACACGATACGTCCTTGCTTCAATTTTACTGTAAGAAATATTACAAATTTCTTTTTAAAGCAATTTAATTTTATCTAAATAAAACTGTTAAAAACTACTGTATCAAGGGTTTTTATCTATTTACAAAAAATCGTATTACTTTTAATCATATTACAAGATAATAACAATCCACATATTCTTATATTTTTTTGATAGTATATGCATGTGATATAAAAAGGTAAATTATACAAATTTAACAATATTAAATTCTAAAAATAAATTTTAAAATTCAAGGAGGGTACGTAGTTTGAAAAAGTTAGCTTTTACGTTATCTATTGCGTCAGGAGCTGTAGCATTTTTCTCTCATCATGCTGAAGCATCAACACAACATACTGTTCAACCTGGAGATTCTTTATGGAGTATTGCAAACAAATACAATACCACTATTGATGAGCTTAAACGAAATAATCAATTAAATGGTAATTTAATTTTTCCAGGACAAGTACTAACTATTAATGGATCGTCAACTACAACATCTACTACATCAAGTAGTTTATCAAGTAAGTCTTCTACTACTTATACTGTTCAATCTGGTGATTCACTTTCTCGTATCGCTAATAAATATGGAACTTCAGTTACTAACTTAATGAATGCAAATAATTTGAAAAATTATTTAATTTACCCTGGTCAAGTATTAAAAATTCCAAGTAGTTCGAGTACTACAAACTCATCATCTACTAATGCTTCACCAACCTTTAACCATCAAAATTTATACACTGCTGGGCAATGTACATGGTATGTGTTTAATCGTCGCGCCCAAGCTGGATTACCCATTAGTACATATTGGTCTGATGCTAAGTATTGGACTTATAATGCTGCCTCAGATGGTTATATTGTTAATCATACTCCTACTGTTGGAGCAATTATGCAATCGACTGCTGGGTATTATGGCCATGTAGCATACGTGGAGCGTGTGAATCCAGATGGTAGTATTCTAATTTCAGAAATGAATTATACATATGGCCCTTATAACACAGATACTCGTGTGATTCCTGCTTCATTAGTTTCTAACTATAACTATATTCATTAATATGATTCAAACCACAAAATGAGGCTGGGACATAATTCCTAACAAAATA
>NZ_KV813755.1:127687-136279 GCF_001813735.1 Staphylococcus sp. HMSC068C09 | reverse complement strand
ACATATTGTCATTCAGTTTTCAATGTTCATTTCTTCAACACAAGAATTAATTATACTCGCTATCGATATGAAAGTCAACAACTTTTTTAAATTAATTTTTTTGTGTGTTTAATGTTCGTTGATTTGTTTCGCTCAACAAATAAATACTATACAGGGTTTCTCCCAAATGTACAATGGTAAAAATTACACTACAAAGAGCGAAAGATAGAGACTAACCCACAAAACACGAACATTATATAAAATAATTTGTTAATAGTTAATATTAAAGTTGTTTTCTTTCAGTTTATAACTTTTTTTACATTACTTTTATCTCATAAAACAAACTTTTAAAAATTTACATTTTTTAAAATAATTTTAAAAAAAGCTATTTACAGTGTGATTTAGTATTGTTGAAGGCGGAATATCCTCGCTATTCAATACTCATCTACTATAAATAGCACATAAAAATTTACATTTCGGTTCTACCAGCAATTGCTTTAGAAAGCGTTACTTCATCAGCATACTCTAAATCGCCACCAACTGATAATCCTTGTGCAAGACGTGTTACTTTTATTCCAATAGGTTTTACAAGTCTTGAAATATACATGGCGGTCGATTCACCTTCTAAGTTTGGATTCATAGCTAATATAAGTTCTTTAACTTCTTCATCTTTTAATCTATCAATAAGTGTGGGTATATTGATATCTTCAGGTCCTATACCATCCATTGGAGAGATAGATCCATGTAATACATGATAAAGGCCTTTATACTCTCTCATTTTTTCCATTGCAATAACATCTTTATCATCTTCAACCACACAAATAATTGAACGATCCCTTTGTTTATCTTCACAAATGTAACACGGATCTTTTTCAGTAATATGACCGCAAATACTACAATAGGTAAGTTCTCGCTTAACATCTACTAAGGCTTTAGCAAATTTTACGACATCGTCTTCTTTCATGTCTAATGTATAAAAAGCCAGACGTTGAGCCGTCTTGGGACCAATGCCTGGCAGTTTCATAAAACTATCTATAAGTTTTGAAATCGGTTCAGGATAATGCATACTTAACCTACATTCCTGGAATATTTAAGCCTTGAGTATGTTTACCTAATCGTTCTTGCGTTAAATTATCTGCTTTATTCATTGCTTCATTTGTTGCAGCTAAAACTAAATCTTGTAACATTTCGATATCATCTGGATCTACTGCTTCTTCTTTAATTTCTACATCTACAACTTCTTTATGACCAGTTACAGTTACGGCAACCATACCGCCACCAGCTGTTCCTACAATACGTTCGTCTTTAAGTTTTTCTTGTTCTTGTGCCATTTTCTTTTGCATTTTTTGCATTTGCTTCATCATTTGTTGCATATTTCCGCCACCGCGCATCATTCATTTCCTCCTTAAATTTTCACATTAATTTTATTATAATTTATATTTCATTATACATACGTTTATATTTATTGTCATGTATGACTCATTCAACTTACCTTATAAACAAACTGATATATTTTATTATTCATCTATAATATTCACAGTATCTTCACCAAATAAATCTCTCGCTTTTTGAGCAATATCAGACGTTTCCTCTTTAGTATTATCTTTTGTACTTTCAGAAGAATGATGATCATTTTGTTTTCTATGATTAATATACTCGCTTCTCACTCTCATCCATTGATCTGAAGGGACACCTACTACTTCAACGTTTTTATCAATGATATTACAAACGACGTTTTCAATGTTTTTCCTTTTTTCTTCATCTTTATTAACAATTTCACAATGTATTTCTTCATCAAATTGAATTAATACACGTTTTCTACTTGCTGCTACTGGAATTGAGTTTTGCAATAAGCTGACTAAAGATTTTTTATCATTACTTTTAGCATAATCAATTACTTCTTGCCAATGTTCTTTAAGTAGTTGAATATCTTCTTTATTTGCTTCATCTAACACTTTAGCTATCTGCGTCATAGAAAATGCCGCTTTACTTTGACGTTTATTTCTAGAATGTGTGTTTGTTTGTGTGTGCTTTTTATTACTCTGTGAAATACCTTGTGCTTTTAGAGTTTTTAACTCATTTTCAAGTTGTTCCATTCTTTGTAATAACACTTCATTATTAGGTTCTGTAGCAACAGGCGTTGTTGCTACATTTTCTACTTTCGTAGGATTTGTTTTCACCATTTCAGCTAATTTAACTAATAACACTTCAAAGTGTACATTCTGATTCACACTAAATCTAATAGAAACGAGCGTATCATTTATAATATCTATCATATGATATAACGTTTCTAAATCAAATTGAGTTAAGGCATCGTAACTTGTTTGTTCATTGATTGTTTTATTCATAATCGTATCTCTTACGAAATAAATCATATCATTAATAAGTCTATTTACTTCTTTACCTTCAGATACAAAGTGATGATAACGAGAAAATGCTTCTTTTACATTTCCATTAACGATATCGTTAAATAATTCATTAAGCGATGCTTCATCTACACTACCCGTTACGTCTAATACATCTTGTAAGGTAAGATGCTCATCTCCAAAAGCAATTGCTTGGTCCATAATGCTTAATGCATCACGCATACCACCTTCTGATGCTTTAGCAATAAATTCTAATGCCGCTTCCTCATAATCTAGTGATTGTTCTTGTGCAACAAAACGTAATCGTTCGACAATTTGTTCGGTACTAATCGCTTTAAAATCAAAACGTTGTGCACGTGAAATAATCGTAGGTGGTATTTTATGCGGTTCTGTTGTTGCTAAAATAAAAATAGCGTGTGCTGGAGGTTCTTCTAATGTTTTTAATAAAGCATTAAAAGCACCTGTTGTAAGCATATGAACTTCATCTATAATATAAACCTTATATTTTGATTCACTAGGTGCGTATTTAACTTTATCTCTAATATTTCTAATTTCATCAACACCGTTATTACTAGCAGCATCAATTTCAATAACGTCACCATTTGTTCCTTGTGTAATGCCTTTACATACTGCACACTCATTACAAGGTTCACCATCATGGGGATTTAAACAGTTAATAGCTTTAGCAAACACTTTAGCTATACTTGTTTTACCAGTTCCTCTTGGGCCACTAAAAATATATGCATGAGATTGCTTTCCTTTTGAAATAGCATTTCTCAATGTTTTAGTGACATGTTCTTGACCTACAACATCATTAAAACTTTGAGGTCTAAACATTCGATATAAAGCTTGATAATTCACAGTCGCACCTCCAATACAATTACTTATCAATTATATCATGCAATATCTTTGATATATTAATTTTTTATACTTCTATGATATTGGTTGTAGTTTCCCATGTGGATATTCACTTAATTGATCCCACAAGAATTTCACATAAAGAGACTTATCATCATTTTTCGATATAATATGATGTTGTGCCGCTGATACATAACCTAACGCTGTAAAATACTCAGGACAATCATCTACAATAATAGCAGTATAATGATGAGCTTTCGCACGCTCTTCTACAGCTTGCACTAAAGCTTTTCCTATACCTTGGTTTCGATAAGATGTTGCTACAATCAAAGAAGATAATTGTAATACTTTAAATGTATCTTCATTATCAATGAGATTCACTTCATTTAGCATGATGTGCCCTATAATGTCCCCATCTTCTTTTTTCGCAATAACTTCTAATTCATAATTATATGTAGGTTGTTTTCTTAAATTAGAAATTATTTTACTATGTGATTTACCATCTAAACCTTTGTTATTAGTATAATGTTTTTCAAGTTTTTCTAAAGTCTCGATATAATCCATTTCAGTTAAAGTACTTAAATAAACTTGCATAACTTCCCCCTATAATTAACATGTTTCTAATCATATTTCTATTAAATGAATTGAGTAAATGTATCAGTGTATACACCCATAACCCTCATTATAAAAATAATTTAGGGTGTTTGTTTTTCTCAACATGCCTATTTTGAATATCTGTATATAAGTATGATGTTTATAGTTGTTCGATAACAACTTATTTAAATGATTTAAGAATCTTTATCTGTATTCTAAGTTCTTCTATAGTTTATATAAAAAAGGAGTGACTTTAAATTAAAGTCACTCGTAAAGTATATCTATTTATAGAAATGATTAATTTTAAATTAAATAACCGTGCACCTTCGAATCGAGTGTACATCATAAACGTTACCGAAGTCGATAGCTAAATCTCGGCTACCCTACGGCACATATGAGTGTCCACTTAATGCTGCTTCCGTCAGGACCTGACATGATTCATGGGTTCATATTGCATAGGACCGAAATCTTCAAACACCTCGTGCTTCGGGCAGACTTCACAAAAGTACACCCTCAACGAAGGATTTAAGTCTCGCATAAAGCGGATTTCGAGTACAGGGAACCGCTACCTCCCCACCTAGCACGGTAAGTTTTATAATACTATAAAACGTATTAACGTTGCAAGTAAAATAGTATATTTATTTATAAATCATTCAAGTTAAAAACCAATTCAAAAATATTACTATTTATTTTGTCGACGAGAAAATTCATTAAACTTAAACTCTGTCGCTAGATGCTTTGAAACATTATATTGAAATCGCGTCGTATCTTTAAGAAAAACGGTACTTCTTACTGTCGCTGTATATGGATGGTGCACTTTACCAAACACTTGATATTCAAAATCCTTAAATGGTTCAAATGTAATTGATTTATTAGAATAGCTAATATCTAAATGAAGTTCTTTTTCTAAATAATCATAAATAGACTTTCTAGCTATTTCATTAGATATTTTAGGAACTAATGATGTTAGAAAATAATCTTCATCTAATATTTTAACTTTTCCATTTACACTTCTACTTCTTACTACATGACATAATAAGTCGTTATTTCTTAGACCCAATTGTTCTTTCACTAAAGGAACATCAGACGCCTTTATTATTTCATTTACAAGGACATATGTTTCATGATTTAAGTTTAACTTTTCTTTAACTTCTTTAAAGCTAATTAAATCTGAAAAAGGAAATTCAGTGATATCTTGTTGAATAACAATCGATCCTTTTCCTTTAATTTTTTGAATCATCCCATCATTTGCAAGTAATTCAAGTGCTTTTCTTACCGTTTCTCGAGATGAGTGATATGTTTCTACAAGTTCACGTTCTGACGGTAGTTGTTCACCGTATAAGTATATTCCCTCAGAAATATCTTTTTTTAACTTTTCATAAATTACTGCAAATTTTTGTTGAACCATTTTTATTTTTTCACCCTATCACTTAATATGACTTACTAATTACTATCGCACCATATGATGAAATCTTATTATCAAAAATTGTACCACTCTGAATAATAATATCTCCTACTATATCAAGATCATCTGGAATCCTAACAGCTTCATTTGAAAAGTTAGCAATAATTAACCAAGAATCATTTTTATAGTTGCGACGATAAATAAACAATTGTGGATGATCCATATACAATGGTTCAATATCTCCATAAGTAATAATATCATGATGATGACGTAACTTAATAAGTTGACGATATACATGTAAAACTGAATCTTTATTACTTATAGCATCTTCAACATTAATCGTATCTATATTCTTAGGTAAATCTATCCATGGCGTACCAGATGTAAATCCTGCATTTTCATTTTGATTCCATTGTATAGGAGTACGCGAATTATCACGCGATTTTTGGGATAAAATGGTCAAAATTTCTTCTTCTGGTATCCCTTCTTCTTTTAGATGTGTATACGCATTAAGAGATTCTACATCTCTATATTTTTGTATTGATGTATAATGAGGGTCAGTCATGCCAATTTCTTCACCTTGATAAATATAGGGTGTCCCTTGTAACATATGCAACACAATAGCTAACATTTTTGCGCTTGCTTGACGATTCAATTCATTTGTGTCATCGCCAAATCGTGATACTACTCTTGGTTGGTCATGATTACACCAAAAAATAGCATTCCATCCACCACCATTATGGATACCTACTTGCCATTCCATTAAAATTTTCTTCAATTTAAGAAAATCATATTTTTCATTTGTCCACTTTTCACCATCTTTATAATCCACTTTTAAATGATGAAAATTAAATACACTATTCAATTCTTGACGCTCAGGACGTGTATATTTAATACAATTGTCAATCGTTGTTGAAGACATCTCACCTACTGTCATCATATTTCTATTTCCAAAAGTATGACGGTTGAGTTCATGTAAATATTGGTGAACGCGGGGGCCATCAGTGTAAAATTCTTTTCCGATGGCTTCTGAATTTTTAAATTCATCTTTAGAAATAAGGTTTATTACATCAAAACGGAAACCATCAACGCCAAATTGAATCCAATAATTTACCATTTCATAAAGTGCTTGTCTTACTTTTTCATTATCCCAATTCAAATCAGCTTGTGTCACATCAAATAAGTGTAGATAGTATTCATCAGATTTCTCATCATATTCCCAAGCATTTCCACCAAATTTAGATTGCCAATTTGTTGGTGGTCCATCTGCTGATGATTTGAAAAAATAAAAATCTCGATAAGGATTATCTTTTGAATGAATTGCTTCCTTAAACCAATGATGTTCCGTAGAAGTATGATTAATTACAATGTCTAGCATAACTTTTAAGTCTCGACGATGTGCTTCATAAATCAATTTTTTAAAATCATCTAATGTTCCAAACTCTTCATTAATTTTAAAATAATCGCTGATATCGTAACCATTATCATTCATTGGAGATTCATAAATAGGTGTAAGCCAAATATAGTCCACGCCTAAATACTTTATGTAATCTAATTTTTCAATAATACCATTCAAATCTCCTTTGCCGTCTCCAGTCGTATCATTAAAAGATTTAGGGTAAATTTGATACACTACTGATTTTCGCCAATCGTTTTGAATCATATTAATACCACCTTTATCTAAAAATATATTTTTCAAAATAATTAATTATTCACATCTTATAATGAAAGTTCATAACCCTCATTTTATATCATTGGGATTTTCTACCATTTCTTTAGCTTTAATTTTAGTGAATTTAGAAAAAATCACCGTTAATACTGCTGGCAAAATCATTGCTAATAGGATAACAAGTATATAAATATACCAATATTTACTTTGGATTGAAATAAAAGCTGGAACGCCTCCTACCCCTACATTACCAAGTACTCGATTTGCTCCAATGACTGCTCCTAAAACACCCGATGTACAAATAGCAGCAAAAAACGGTACTTTTAAAGGTAAATTCACTCCAAACATAGCTGGTTCAGTGACACCTAAGAAAGCAGAAACGCCAGATGTTAATGCTAATCCTTCTTCTTTTGCCATTTTTCGACGTTTATAAATTAACCATGCACCAAATGCAGCTGATCCTTGACAAATATTAGAAATGGCTACAATTGGCCATAAATAAGTTCCCTTTAAAGAACTGCCCATCAATTGAAAATCCACTGCTAAGAACATATGGTGTAACCCAGTAATAACAAGTGGTGCATAGAAGAAACCATAAATTGCGCCACCTAACCAACCCGCATGTTCAAAAATAAATTGTATAGCACCTGTAATCGCTGTTCCGATACCTAATGCTATAGGCCCAATAATAATAAATGATAGGAATCCTGTAATTAATAATGCTACAGGCCCTACTACAAGCATCTTAATTGAATCATGCACGACTTTATTAAGTGCTTTTTCAATTAAAGAAAGTACATAAGCCGCAATAAGTACCGGAAGGACTTGCCCTTGGTAGTTTAATTGTTTAATTTCTAAACCAAATAAATTCCATGTAGGAATATGACCCTTAGCTATATCATATTGTGAAACGAGTTGAGGATGCATTAATATCAATCCCAACACTAATCCTAAAATTGGACTACCTCCAAAGACTTTCATACTACTCCAACCAATTAAAGCTGGTAAAAAGATAAATGCTGTACTAGCTATGACGTTAATAATATTAGAAATATCACCTAATTGATGATGTTGTTCCACTAAGGCCTTAGGACCAAATAAATTTTCCATAGTTAAAAGATTATTAATCCCCATAAGTAAACCAGCTGTTACTAGTGCTGGCAAAATTGGAATAAAAATATCTCCTAATAATTTTACTAATCGTTGTAATGGATTGCCTTTTTTTGCAGCGGCAGTTTTTGCTTCATCTTTAGATGCAGTTTCTACACCGGTTTCATTTACAAACTGTTTATACACTTCATCTACTGTACCAGGACCAATAACAATTTGATATTGATTGTCAGCTTTAAATTGGCCTTTAACAAGCGTATTATTAGATAAAGCTTCCTTATCTACTTTATTATCATCTTTCAAAACTAATCGTAATCGCGTTACACAATGAGTAGCAGTATCTACGTTTTCTTTTCCACCTATTGCTTGAACAATATCTTGTACATCTTTTCTTTTTACGCCCACGATGTCCACTCCTTTGTTTCTAACTTAAACAAAGTATAACTTGTCTAGACAAGTTATGTAAAGGCTTTCATTAAATGATTTGATTTTTTAAAAATTTAGTACATAAAAATAAGCACTCAGTAAGTTACTGAGTGCTTATCTTCTTTATATTGATTAGTCTTGGATTTTAATGATAATGGCGGAGGAAGAGGGATTCGAACCCCCGC